>NZ_AZXX01000063.1:0-643 GCF_000512995.1 Lachnoanaerobaculum sp. MSX33
GTCTATTACTATCTCACCGCTTCCGTCATTTCCTATACGACCTGTAGGTGTGATAGATCCTATACCTCCAAATACGTTTGGATCCTGGCTAAAGAATGCTGTATATGTTGCATGATTTGTAAGTGTACTACTTCCCTGCATGAAGGCACCGTTAGGATCCTTCCAGCCGTTAAACAAGTAGTTTGCTACAGGTGTAGCTGTCGGAAGCTGTCCTGTTATCTGACTCCATGTGTAATCAAACGGTATATGAAGTGTTGCAGGTGCCGTGATAGAACCGTTACTTCCTGCCACGAAGTTGATATCAAACCACTTACTTGGGTCTTCTACAAACTTAGCATATACAGTTAAAGGTGTAGGATCTGTTGTTCTAAAGAAGTCCGTATCTCCTACCGGCTGTGTACATGCCGCATCCTTATACCATCCGTCAAACATATAGTAACGATTCGGTGTTACACTTGGCACATAGTTTAATGCCTTTATCTTGCTGAACTTATATGCTCTTGCATCTCCCGCGCTTGTTCCGTCACTTAATAAGATGCTGTTTGCTGTTGTTGCCCCTACACTACCGTTGTTATATGGTGCCGATGCTACTGCAAAGTTGATACTTGTCCACTTTGATGCATCTCTGCTTAACATCCAGTCC
>NZ_AZXX01000064.1:0-33345 GCF_000512995.1 Lachnoanaerobaculum sp. MSX33
TAACAGTTCGTAAGGGGTATGTATGGGAGAATGTATAATAAAAACAGCCATATTTATTTCAATGCTTTTTATGCTTTCATCCTGTAGTAAAGCTGAATCATCAAATATATCAAATACCGATATTATTTCATACAGTATCGGAGATATAGATATGGACGGTGTTGATGAACTTATTGCAATAAATGACGGTGGGGAAAGAAAAAAGCTGCCAAGCGGAGAGCCTTATGGCAAATTTATAGAAATATACAGAGATTTTAAATTATCTGACGGCAAGGTAGTATTGGGGGAAGAGCCTGATTACAGCTTTGATTTTTCAAATATGAAGCCTTCAAAGGTGCAGCTTGGAGATGTGAACGGAGATAAAAGACCGGATATAAATATTATAATGTATAAAAAGGTAAAGTTTCACAATGCATTGGCAAAAAGACCTTTTTTCTATAATTTTGATTCAAAAAAAATGATACCGCTTTGGCTGGGTTCAAGATTAGCCAGACCGTTTGACGATATTATAACGGCAGATATAGATAATGACGGTATAGCAGAGCTTATAGCCATAGAAGAACTTGAAAATAAAAACAGAATTTTGTCGGTATATAAATGGGAAGGTTTCGGATTTGAGCTGTTTATTCAAGGTAGTGAAGAATTTAAAAAAATAAAATTTGAAAATAATAATGATGGAATAAAGATTATAGCGGACGGAAAAGAAAGAGAGGTGAAAATAGTAAACAAAAGTATATTGTTGGAATAAAGAGGCAAAAAACATAAAAAGGGGATAAATTTATGAAAAAAAGATTTTTGTCAATGGTGATAATTTTTATATTGATTTTAACTTCCTGCAGATACAGTATCAATATAAAAGTACATAATAACGGAAAGGATAAAGAAAATCAAAGTGTAGACAATGGCAGTCAAAATAACACTATAACAGTCAAAAATCTTGGCTATGAATTGCCAAAGCCAAAGGAATTTTATTCTACAGGAGGTGAGTACACTCCACTTGAAATAGAAGCAAATGTTCCTGATATTAAGATACAGAGCGCTCTTTCAAATGTTGAAAACTTAAGTCAGTTCGGGAATTTGAATGATGTGCAAAAAGAAATGATTGAAAAAAACGGTTTTGTTGTAAATCCTACGGACAGCCAACAGTTGTTTTATATATATGAGGCAAATACATATAATAGGATACCGAGTTTTATAACCACAGATTCCGTTTTACAGCTCTATCATATCTTTTATGATTATACTCTCAGGCAGACGGAGGCTGAAAAGCTTTATATAGAACTTAAAGAGCTGAATAAAAATATGGTAGAAATTCTGGTAAAAAAATATCAGGATACAAAGAATCAAAAGGATAAAGAACTTGTAGGAAAGACATTGGCATATTTTGCGCTGTGTGAAAAACTTTTGGGAGAAGAAAGTAATTTACCTGATGAAATAAAAACTCTTGTAGAAGCGGATTATGCAAATGTAAGGGCGGAGAGTAAAGCTGTATCTTCGATTACAGGCAGTGATGTTGACTACAGTCTTTTTAAGGTAAGAGGGCATTATACAAGAAGTGATGAATTAAAGGCATATTTCGGTGCTATGAGTGTGTATGGTGTTGTACCTTTTGTTTTATATGATGCAACAGGTAAAAGAGATGAAGACGGAGCGTATATGTCAATCATTGCCACCGAGGCTTTGGAGGAGCTGCCAAAGGAAAAAGGAATGGATCTGTGGGAAGATATATATACGATCACAGAGTTCTTTGTGGGAAGTACAAATGATATAAATCCTTTGGAGTTTGGTGCCATAGTTAAAGCTGTTTATGGAGAAATGCCTGAGCCCAAAGATATATCGGGCGGTATGGATAAACTTTATGCCGAACTTGATAAGGTAGGTCAGGCAAGAATAAAGAACAGTTCCATAGGCTTATGCTTTAGATTTATGGGACAAAGATATATACCGGATTCGGAAATTTTAAGCAGACTTTCAAATGAAAAAAGACCTTTCCCAAGCGGACTGGATGTTATGGCTGTATTCGGCTCGCAAAGAGCTGAAGAGTTATTGGATTCACTTTATAATCCTTCAAAGGAATGGGATGACTATAAAAAAGAATACAATAAGGTAAAATCCGAATTTGATGAAAGAAGTATTAAGGACAAGACGGGTAATATATATACTACATGGCTTTACAGTCTTGAGAGTTTAAATCAGAGATTCCCTGAAGGTTATCCAAGTTTTATGAGAAATAATGCATGGGAGAGCAAATCTCTTTCCACAGCGCTTGGAAGCTGGTCTGAACTTAGACATGATACCATATTATACGGTGCTCAAAGCAGTGTGGAATGTGGAGGAGAGGAAGAGGAACCGCCAAAAGTTACAGGATATGTGGAGCCGAACCCCGAATTTTACAACAGACTTATATGGCTTACAAAGCAGACTATGGAGGGACTGTCACAAAGAAACGGAATAAGTGACAGCATGAAAAATAAATGTGAAAATATAATTGAGCTGCTTGAGTTTTTAAAGAACTGCTCAATAAAGGAACTTAAGGGTGAAAGCCTTACATATGAAGAGAATGATACATTAATGACATATGGAGGTACACTTGAGTATTTAAGCAGCAGTATTGCAGAGGCTCAAGACTGGTATCAGGTAGCGTCCGATACAGATAAGAATATGGCACAGATAGCGGATATTCACTCAGCAAATACTGATAAGGGTTCAGGCTATCTTGAGGTAGGTGTAGGGAATGCGGCTGAAATATATGTTGTTGTACCTATAGATGGAAAGCTCTATTTGACAAGAGGTGCGGTATTTGATTATTTTGAATTTATAAGTAATGAAAGGCTGACAGATGAGTCGTGGCAAAATATGGTCAACAGACCTCCTAAGAGACCGCCGTTTGTAGGAGATTATATGCAAGAGGAGGAGGGAGAGGAGATAATAACTCCTGAAGTTCCTTACAGCTCAGGATGCTAAAAAATAAAAAAAATATTTTTATATTGATTTTAATTGTAATGTCCTTATCCGGTATAGCTGTCTGCTCTTATCGAAGTAAAAAAAATAAAAGTATAGAACTTACAATTGTCGGAGATATAATGCTTTCAAGAGGGGTGGACAGCTATATAAAAAAGAGTGGGTATGATCATCTCTATGAGAATATGAAAGATATTTTCTTAGAGGATGATCTTACAATAGTTAACCTTGAATGTCCTATTACCGAATATAGCCGTGGAGCCAATAAGGCGAGTCGCTTTGTGTTTAAAGCCTCAGTCGACAATGCAAAAGCCATGAAAAAAGCGGGTATAGACCTCTGTGACCTGGCAAATAATCATACAATGGACTATAGATCCGAGGGTTTAAAAGATACTATGGATGAACTGGTAAGAGCCGGTATCTCATATGTGGGAGCCGGCGAAAATGCCGGTGAGGATATGAGTTATATTTTTGAAAAGGACGGTTTTCGGCTGGGGATTTTGGCATACAGCATATTTCCGCCGGAGGGTTTTGTATTCAATGCGAATAAAGCTAATATAAATTATCTTTTAGATTATGACGGAAATAAATCCGATAAAATAAAAACTGAACTTGAAAATATGAAAGCCGATTTTAAAATAGTATATTTGCACTGGGGCATTGAATACGAGTCCTATGCAAGCAAGATGCAAAAAGATCTTGCAAGATATGCCATAGATAATGGTGCAGACTTTGTGGTGGGAGCCCATCCTCATGTAATACAGGAGAGTGAACTGTATAAGGGGAAATATATTTATTACAGTTTGGGCAATTGCATATTTGATAAGCAGGTACCAAAGGGCACTGACGAGGGGCTTATGCTGAGAATCAGCATTGATAAAAAAAACAATGTGAATATACAGGAGCAGAAATTTAAAATAAAAAAAGGCCAACCGGAGTTGATGGAATAAGGGTACCTTTTTGGAAAATAAATAGAATAGGCAGATAAAATTAAATACATATTGAAAATGACGAAAGGATAAACTTACCAATCGTCATTTTTTATTTCTAATAAGTTTAGTTTATGTAATGAGAAGATATATATACAAAAAGAATGAAAAGGATTGTAGGATAAATATAAAATTTAAAAAATATAGCAGATAAAGTTTTGAAAAAAATTTACTTTATCTTAACCGAAAACATGATAATATATACAAAAGAAAATTTGTAGGAGACAAAAAATGAAATACTTCGAGAATAAATATACAAAGCTTCAAGAGAGGAAGAAAAATATTATACAGGCATTGGCGAGCCTTGCTACCAATGCGAATTTAAAGGGCTTTTTTGAGGGAAGGATATATACGGGAAATACAAAAGTTGCATGTGTTCCGGGACTGAACTGCTATTCATGTCCGGGAGCGGTAGGTTCCTGTCCTATCGGCTCATTGCAGGCGGTAATAGGAAGTAAAAAATTCAGCATATCCTATTATGTATTTGGGATAATGATACTTATAGGAGCATTATTTGGCAGACTGGTATGCGGACTTTTATGTCCTTTCGGCTTTGTACAGGATCTTTTATATAAGATACCTACCCCGAAGTTTAAAATACCGGAAAAGGTGGACAGACCGCTCAGATATCTAAAGTTCGTTATACTTTTAGTATTTGTAATACTGTTGCCTATGTTTTTGACAAATCAGTTCGGGCTTGGAGCACCTTATTTTTGTAAACTGATATGTCCTGCCGGAACACTTGGAGGAGCATTACCTCTACTTGCTAAAAATGAAGGACTTAGGAATACAATAGGATTTTTATTCTTTTGGAAACTAAGCATATTAACGGTAATAGTAGCATTATCAATATTTACTTACAGACCTTTTTGCAGATATATATGTCCGCTTGGAGCATTCTATTCCTTCTTTAATAAAATAGGATTTTACAAGATGGAATTTGTATCCGATAAATGTGTAAACTGCGGCTTATGTGAAAGATCATGTAAGATGGATATAAATGTAAGAGCCAATCCTAACTCTTTGGAATGTATCAGATGCGGTGCATGTACTGCAGCCTGTAGACATGATGCCCTAGTGATGACATATGCAGGTCTTGGAAAGAAAAAAGAAGAAAAGTCTGTTAATGTAAAAGCTTGTAAGAGTAATTGCAGAGGATGTGCAAATGTGGAATAAACTGTCTATAAGAATAAAGGTAACATTGCTTACAGCCGCGGTGCTCTGTGTAATCTCGGTGTTGTTATTCTTATTTAATATAGAAAGTGCATCAAATATTTTTATAATACCCGATAATGTGGATATACCTTTTAACAGTGATGCGAGCTTTACCTTTGATTTTGATATTGCACAGCGTGTATTTAGGATTAACAGTCTTTATACATTGATAATATTTTCCGTTGCGGGAACCGCTTTGATGTGGTGGGTGGTAGGTAAGGTTTTGATGCCGCTCAATAAATTCAGCAGAGAAATAAAAAAGCTTGATATCACTAAAATTAATGATGATATACATATAGTAAAAAGCACTGATGAATTGGGTGATCTGCAAAATGCCTTCAACCATATGCTTGGAAATATAAGGGAATCCTATGAAAGGCAAAAAAGGTTTTCGCAAAATGCCGCCCATGAATTAAAGACTCCTGTGGCGGCAATAAGGGCAAATCTGGAGGTATTAAATCTGGATGAAGAGCCACAGATAGAGGATTATAAAGACTTTGTGGAAGTTGTGGGCAGACAGATTGAGATGATGAACTCTATTGTAGTGGGACTTAGACTTTTAAGCAATGAAGAGAGTTTAAATATTGAAAAGGTTTATTTGTATAAAATTATAAATGAGATAATCGAGGATTTAGATTATAAAATCAAAGAAAAAAATCAGAATATAGAGTTTATTTGTGATAATAAAAATATGGCTATAGATGCTGACAGAGTTTTGATAAAGCAGGCTATCTTTAATATAGTGCATAATGCCATAAGGTATTCAAAGGAAAATGCATTTATAGAAATAAAGCTTGGAGATAATTTATTAAGTATAAAAAATCACGGAGAAAGTATTCCAAAAGAGAGTCTTGAAAAGATATTTGAAGCTTTTTACTGTGTGGATAAGTCCAGGGCTAAAAAATTCGGTGGAAGCGGTCTTGGTCTTGCCATAGTAAAGGAAATATTGGACAGACATAAATTTAGAATAAGTGTAAACAGCGTAGATGGTGATTTTGTAGAGTTTATAATAGATTTTAAAGGATGAAAATATGAAAGAGATTTTAAAAAAGTTGGAAAAGAATAAAGCACTCCCTTATATTATGCTGGGAGTAGGTGTGGTAATGATTATTGCAGGTGTAATGAGAGATGAACATCTGGTGGTATTAAAAAAAGCTGTTAATATATGCCTTGAATGTATAGGCATAGGATAGGGGGAAGAAGTGAAAATACTAAAGATTGCATGGGCTACATTTATAGCTGTTTTACTGGGATTTATATTTTTTGTAATTACGGATCTTGTGATAATCAGTTTAGGATTTGCCTATAATAAGACCGGAAATGCGGTACTTGACTGGTTGACTCTGCCACAGGAGATGGACAGGATTTATCTGGTGATTTATCCTTTATCAATTCTTGTATATTCAATTATATTCTTTAAATGGATAAATAAGGATAAGGAGGAAGCACAGGTACATTGGGATATAAAGACAGGAGTGGTGTGCAGCATAATGGCAGGTATAGCCTTTGGAGGCATATCTACATTATGGGTAATGTTTTTAAAAAACACGGCACTGTCAAATATAGGTTTTATAAAGAGCAGTCTGGAGTATTTGAATGCATCATCAGCAAATAAATCAACTGTATCATTTATTATAAGTCTGGTGGTTGCAGGAATTCTTGCACCTATCAATGAGGAGATTATCTATAGAGGAGTAACCTTTAATTTCCTTGAAAAAAGAGTGAATACAAAATATGCACTTATAGTTTCATCACTGATGTTTGGAATTATACATTTATCATTTGTACAGTCTGTATATGCAACTATTATGGGACTGATATCAGGTATTGTATATATGAAGACACGCAAACTCAGGTGGTCCATTTTAATACATATAACTATAAACACTTTGGCAACATATGAGCTTACCTCAAATTTGATCTGGGTGGCTTTTACAATAATTCTGTTTTTACCGCTTGGAGCTATGCTCTATAAGCTTTTAAAAACAAAAACAAATTATGCATATTAAAAAGATATAGTTTTATCAATCTTAACTTAGGCTTAACCAAAGCCATGTTAGTATATAGACATAAGATAAAGAAATTCATAAGGAGAATAGATATGAAAAAAAGATTATTGATTTTTGGTTTTGCTTTGATGATGATGGCAAGTGCTACAGCTTGTGGAAGTCAAAGCAGTACAGACAAAGACGGAGGAAATGTTAAGACTGAAAGTACGGCGGCAAGTACAGATAAGAAGTCTCAAAAGTTCCCTGAGTTTAAGGCAAAGACGGTAACAGGTGAGGATATAAGCAGCGATGTGTTTAAAGACAACAAGTTGACAGTGGTAAATGTATGGGGAAGCTGGTGCGGTCCATGTGTAGCTGAAATACCGGAATTACAAAAGCTTTATGAGAATATGAAGGATAAAGGTGTAAATGTCGTAGGACTTGCACAGGATGCCGGAACAGATATGGATGCGGTAAAGGATATTTTGGATAAGAATAAGGTTACTTATCAGAATGTAGTACCTGAGGGGGCTGTTACAGATTTTGTAATGAGTATTCAAGCATTCCCAAGTACCTTTTTGGTAGACTCTGAAGGAAATATAGTTGATAAAATACAGGGTGGAAGAGACCTTGAGTCATTTACAAAGGCAGTTGAGGATGCTTTAAACAAGATGTAATGGGGAAATACTTGATTGTAGCGATATTTATGAGTATGAAGGGTGATATTCAAATAATAAAAATATTAATTTAAAGGAGATAAATATGAAAAAGAATTTGAAAAAGCTTATTATGGCAGCGGCAGCCGCATCATTATTGATGGCATGTACAAGTAATGCAAAAACGACTGAAACAAAAACAGCAGAGACAGAGAGCGTTATGCCGGAGAGTGTAGAGGCAGGACAGGCAGGAATGACTATTGAAACAGGTGCACAGATGCCTGATGATATGCCAAGTTTACCGGGAGCTGAAAACGGAAAGGTAAAGTCGGTTACAGACAAGGTTATCCGCATAGAGAGAATATCATATGTGGGTAATGAGGTACAAAGCAGTGAAAGTACAGATACAAAGGAAGAAAATGAGGTTCCTGAAGAGGTTGACCTTGTACTTGATCCTGCAAGTGTGAATTTTGTAGATATGGCTACAGGTCTTGTAAGTGATGCACCTAAGGAGGGAGATGAAATCTATGCATGGGTAGCACCTGAATATATGGCAAGTATGCCTCCACAGGTAAACTCATATGTGGTACTTACCAATGCAAAAGAGGGATTCCATATGCCTATGTACACAGACGGTATTGAAAAGGCTGAGGAAGTAGACGGCAGTATTGAACTTTTGGATACTTTAAACAATGCTAAATGGACTGTAGATAAATCTGTAAAACCTGTGCTTGCATCAACAGGCGAGGAAGTGGATTTTTCAGAGATTAAAAAGGGAGACAGATGTCTTTTATGGTCGGAGAACTTTATGATTACAACTACAAGTACAGAAATGCCTAAGATAAAGACAAACAGAGTGGTTATTTTAAGGTAAAAGATATCTAAGAATTGTAAGTGAATATACAGATAAGCCTTGGAAATAAAGGCTTATCTGTGACAAAATAAGAACTATATAAGGGAAATGACAATGAAAAAGAAACAATTTAAGTTTAAGGGTGTAGTTTTGGCATGTTGTTTGGCGGCGTCTATGCCGCTTGGTATAACAACACCGTTTGAAATAAGTGCTATGGCAGATGTAGTTGTACATAATGTGGACATAACACCGCCTGCAGGAACAACAGATAAGGCTTCTCATATAAAGACAGCAATAGAAAATGCATTGGCGGCTCATGATATTATAAGAGTCAGCGGTAATGTACAAATGGAACCGACTGCAAACAGTATAGAAATTACTATACCACAGGGCAAAAAGATTATATGGGAAGCAAGTATTACAGGATCAGCTGCAAATGCTTTATTAAAAGTAAATGCTTCGGGAACAGGTGGAGAATTTGAAATGGTTTCAGGAACATTGAGGTCTGAAGCACATTCAGCGCTTGCATCTACAGACAGAAACGGCTATACAAATTTCACTATAAAGGGTGGAGAAATTATAAGCGGAAAGCATGCAAGTGCTCCTACAGTGAACTTTAACGGAAAAGGTCAGTTTAATATGACCGGCGGAATGATAATAAATTATGCGGCAGATTATGCTCTGACTCTACAGCCTAAAGATGATACAAATCATAGTATAACAGGTGGAACTTTGTTAGCCTGCGGTGAAAAAAACGCTACCGATATAAAGGCTAATAATGATGTGATAGGGCTTGCGGCACCGCCTACAATAAACAGTAGTGTCAATATAGATGCACAAAGAACAAATATAATATGCTGGAATAAGACAGTCTATAATAATCGCACTCCGAAAATAAAATATGTTGCAGAACATGACAGCAGAGATATACTGGCTTATCCCGGTTCTCAGACAAAGTTTATGTGGACAAAGCAGAATGGAGAAGCCGCTATAAAATATACCAACAGTGACGGAGAAAGCGGAAGCGTTGTACTTGATGAAGCAGAAGTTGAGAATATAGATTTTCCAAATGTTTCAGATGCTGTTTATGATAAGAGCGGACATGGAGTCGATAATTTACAAGCACCGGATCATAGCAATATAGGATTTAAATATAAGGATGCGCAGGGCAATATAAGCAGTGATAAACCTGTAAATGCAGGAGAGTATGAAGTTACAACAAAGCTGTCGCCTACTTATGGCGAGCTTGAAGTGAACCTTGGGAAATTCACTATAAATAAAAGACCTGTAACTGTCGAAGTGGCAGATAAGGAAATAAATGTAAATGAAGCATTACCTAATGATTTTTCAGACTATAATGTAAGCAATCTTGCAAATGGGGATAACAGAGAAGATGCGATTATGCAGATGCCTTCATTTACCTGGGGGACGGATGGAACATCCGTTGGAGAGTTTAATATATCAACTTCTACAGCTATAAATTATACAAATAATTATATGCCTGCAAGTACAGCATTAAGAGGTGTACTAAAGGTCAAAGCGGCACAATTAAATCCACAGCAGCAATCGCAAACACCGGGAACACAGCAGCAGCCACAACAACCACAGATACCGGGGACACAACAAAATAATCCGCAGCAAAATCATAATCCTGAAAAACAACCTAATAAACCACAACAACCTGAAAAGAAAAAGTCTTCAGATATAGTAACACCGGACAAATCGGGTTCAGAAGATAATAAAGGGCGTGGTAAAGCTACACCTTCTGTACCTAAAAAGCCTGAAAATAATGGAGGCGGAAAAAGAAAGGGAAGAAATTCAGGCGGAGGTTCAGGAAGAGGTTCAGGAAGAGGTTCAAAGAAGGATAAAAATGCAAAAAACAACAACAAACCGCTTGCAGGCAAATGGATAAATGATGCAAAGGGATGGTGGTATAAGGAACCAAACGGATCATATCCTAAATCAACATGGAAACAGATAGATTATAATGGTGTAAAAAACTGGTACTATTTTGATGAACAGGGATATATGGCGACAGGCTGGAAACTTATAAATGATAAATGGTATTATATGTATGAAAATACTGAAAAAGGTCATATAAAAGGTAGTATGGCATATAGTACAAAAGTAGGTGAATATAAAATCGGATTTGACGGCGCATGGATAAAATAATATAAACTATATAGCATGATATCGATAGGATCGCAAAAGCGGTCCTATTTGAATGTAATAAAATCTTTGGTCAGCCGGAGTGGATTAAGCGATATTTACAAATACTATATAAAATTAGTATAGATTCTTAAGATAATTAAAATATTCTTAATGTCAGCTTTAATAAAGATATGATATAATACGAAAACAAACTATATAAGGAGTTAATATGAAAAAGAAAATATTAGTTTTGAGTTTTGCACTGATGATGGCAGCTTCTATAAGTGCTTGTAATGCAAAGGGTACAGCTTCAAATGATGCTGCAAGTACACAGTCACAGCAGGCTGAGTCTAAGCAGGATGATACAAAGCAGGCTGAATCTAAGGAAGCCGATTCCAAGCAGGCAAGCTCAGAGCAGGAAGATATAAAGTTCCCCGAGTTTAATGCAAAAACCGTAGCAGGTGAAGAAATAAGCAGTGATATATTCAAAGACAGTAAGCTTACTGTTGTGAATATATGGGGAAGCTGGTGTGGTCCATGTGTTCATGAGATTCCGGAATTACAAAAGCTTTATGAAAACATGAAAGAAAAAAATGTAAATGTAGTCGGAATAGCACAGGATTCAGGAAGCGATTTGGATGCTGTAAAGGAAGTACTTGATAAGAACAATGTTACTTATCATAATATAATCCCTGAGGGAGATGTAGAAGGTTTTGTAATGAGTCTGCAGGCATTCCCTACCACTGTATTTATAGATTCAAACGGAAATATAATCGGTGGAATACAGGGTGCAAGAGATTTGGAAGGTTTCACAAAGATAGTTGATGAAATACTTGCTAAACAGGGTTGATATGATAATTTAAACTAAAATATTAAAGAGGTATGGGATATACTAGTCATTTATAGTATATCCCATACCTCTGTTTGTTTTTATTACATCACTTCCAAGTTTTTTTCTGATAGCGGCTATATGTACTTTTATTACTTTTGAAGCATCATTGGCATTCATATCAATATTATGCTCAAGGAGTTCTCCTGTAGAAATCAGATTACCCTTGTTTATACAAAGGTATTCAAATATAGAATATTCCTTAGGTGTAAGAGATATGATCTCACCGCCCTTTTGAACCTGTTTTTTACTGAGATAGAGAGTGATATCCTGAGATTCAATTCTTATAGTATCATCATTTGTGCTGTAATTATTGCGTAAAAGCACCCTTATCCTTGCTTCCAATTCTCTAAAATGAAAGGGCTTTACCAGATAATCATTTGCACCCAAATCAAGTCCAAGCACCTTATCATTTAGTGTATCTCTTGCAGATAAAATAATAACCTTACTTTCAGCATTGTCCTCTCTGATAGTCTTTAAAACTTCCAACCCGTCAAGCTTCGGCATATTAAGATCAAGTATTATAAGATCATATTCGGACTCAAAATAAAGAGAAAGAGCTTCTTCACCGTCCATAGCAGTATCGACATAATAGTTCAGTTTGCGAAGTCCCTTTGCAAGTCCGTTCAAAATATCTTCTTCATCTTCGCATATTAAAAGTCTCATCAATTCCTCCAAAAAATTTTAATAATATAAAGATACAATGAATTTCAATGAATATCAACAGTTAAAACACATATAGAACCAAAATTTCTGAATGAAAAAAATGATGATATTGGCTGAAATGCTAAAAAGATCCTCTTGATTATATAAAATCCAGAAGAACAAACCCCAAACTGAAAGTACAAAGCAATATTTAAGCACAGTTAACAAAAATATTAATATATAATTAAGCAAAGATAAAGTTCTCATTGAATAAATTATATCTAGCAGTATAATAGAGAAGTCAAAACAGATGTTAATAAAAAAGAAAATAAAAATAAAGGAATATGAAAGGTAATGAGTATTTAATAGACATCCATTCACATATAGTTTTTGATGTGGATGATGGAGCAAGGAATTTGGAAGAATCTCTTAAGCTTATAGATATGGCAAGGGGGCAGGGAATTAAAAAAATAATAGCAACACCTCATACAATGCCGAATCTAAAGCCGGAGGAGATTATAGAAAAAATAAATATAATAAGGTCAAAAATTCATGAGAGGGATATGGACTGTGAAATCTATACCGGACAGGAAATATTTTATTCCGGTTCAGCTATAGAAAAAATTAAAAAAGGTGAGTATCTTACCTTGGCAAACAGTAAGTATATACTGGTGGAATTTGAACCTGCTGTCAGCTTTAGTTATTTAAAGAGGGCAACAAGAGATATTATATTTGCAGGATATATTCCGATATTTGCACATGTGGAGCGCTATATCTGCTTAAGAAAGTCGGACCGATTTACGGAGATAATGGATATGGGAGCATTATTTCAAATGAATTATGGCAGCATAAAAGGAGGGATTTTTGACATAGATGCTTATTGGTGTAAAAGGCAGATAAAAAACGGATACATTTCTTTTATGGCAACGGATATGCATAGAATCGGCGGAAGGGAACCGGATATAGCAAATGCATTACGATGGCTTTCAAAAGGAGTAGAAAAGCATTTTAGGGAAATAACCTATGATAATGCAAATAATATTATTTTAAACAAATAGAATGGAGCAGGCAGATGGGTGACAGAATGATAAATGAAGACACAGAGATAGACTTACTTGAATTGCTTTTTGTTTTAAAAAGGAAATGGTGGATGATTATATTGTTTGGAATACTTGGCTGTGCATCGGCTATAGGAATCAGTATGTTTTTAATCACACCGCAATACCAATCCACCTCACAGATGTATGTTTTATCAAAGGAAACCACACTTAATTCATTGGCAGACCTGCAAATAGGCAGCCAACTGACTAAGGACTATAAGATTATAATACAGAGCAGACCGGTGCTGGAGGAAGTTATTGAAAAGTTGGGACTTAATATAAATTATAAACAGCTAAGAAGTAAGCTTAAGATTGATAATCCATCGGATACAAGAATACTCTCACTTACTGTTACGGATCCTGATCCTGAGAATGCAAAAGAGATTGTAAATCAGATATCAATGTCATCATCACAATATATAGGTGATTTGATGGAGGTGGTTCCGCCAAAGATTATCGAGTTTGGAATAGCTTCATATGAAAAATCAGGTCCGAGTATAAAGAAAAATGCAGTACTTGGAGGGATTTTAGGTGTTTGCCTGATTTCAGCCATTATTATAACTATAGAATTACTGGATGACAGCATAAAGAGCGAGGATGATTTGGAAAAGAATCTTGGACTTACAATTCTTGCCAGCTTACCTGAGTATAAAAAAAGTAAGTAACTTGAGAGGAGAAGATAAACATTGGAAATATTATTCAATTTGGACGGAATTGACAAGGGTTTTTTGTATGAAGAGTCTGTAAGAATACTTAGAACAAATCTTCAGTTCTCAGGTGCAAATTTAAAGGTAATACTTTTTACAAGCTCAATACATGGAGAGGGGAAGTCTGAAACAAGCTTTCAACTGGCAAGGAGTCTGGCTCAAATAGATAAAAAGATACTTTATATCGATGCCGATATGAGAAAGTCAATGCTTACAACAAGGTATCGGATAAAGGAAGAAGTAGAGGGACTCAGTCAGTTTTTAAGCGGTATGAATACTGATAATATCATATATAAAACAAATATAAAAAATATGGATGTGGTATTTTCAGGACCGTATGCACCTAATCCCGCAGAGCTTTTATATGAGCTGAAACTGGATGAGTTTATAAAGGAGCAAAGAAAGATTTATGATTATATCATTATTGATGCTCCTCCAATCAGCAATATTGCAGATGCGGCGATTATAGGAAGATGTGTTGACGGAGCTGTAATAGTGGTGAGGAGTTCAACAGTCAGCCAAAGGATGGTAAAAAGAGTTAAAGACCAGCTTGAAAAAGTAAATTGTAAAATTATAGGAGCGGTTTTAAACGGAGTTGAGATGAAAAAGAACAGCTATCATTATAAGTATTACGGAGACTATTACAGTTATAAAAAATGAAAACATCAATAAAAAAGGTGCTTATTATTTGCCTGATTATATTATCTGCAGTGATAGTTATCGCTGTAAGTATAAAGAGAAACAATGCGGGAATAATAGCAACAACAATAAATGAAAAAGCACAGACAAAGCCCGATAAAAGTTATACGGATTTGAATGGGAAAAAATATAAAAGAAAGAGCTATGTAAAGGCAATACTGGCACTGGGAATAGATTCAAATGTTGATATGCATTATATACAGGATGCAGGTTCCGGAGGACAGGCTGACAGTATAGGGCTTATTGCCTGGGATACTGTAAATAACAGACTTGATATGATAATTATACCAAGAGATACAATGGCTCAAATACCGGTAACAGATGTCAGTGGAAATATTATGGGAAAAACACTGCAGCATATAACAATGGCATACGCTTTCGGTGACGGCAATGAGATCAGTGCAGACTTTATGAAGGAGTCTGTAAGTGAACTTTTTGAAGGCTTATTTATAGATAAATATATAGCAATAAATACATCCGCCTTAAAAAGTATAAATGATGCAATAGGCGGAGTGGAGGTGATTATACCATGCGAAGGTATGGAAAAAGCGGATACTGCATTTGTGAAAGATAAAAAAGTTTTGTTAAAGGGAGATCAGGCTGAAAAGTTCTTAAGGTACAGGGATACGGACAGGGATTTTTCTGCAATGACCAGAATAGAAGCACATAAAGTCTATGTGGAGGCTTATCAAAAAAAGCTTACGCAGTTTAAAGGGGATTCTTTGATTGAAAATATTTTAAGAGAGATAAGCCCCTATTATTATACTGATATGCAAAAAGATATGCTTTTAAAACTTGCCGCCTGTGCCATGACGGATAAAGACTTTAACGGAGACAGAATGTATGTATTGGAGGGAGAAAACAAAAAAACGGAAATTTATGATGAGTTTTATATGGATAGAGATAAGGTAATGAATAAAATTATTGATCTGTTTTACACAGCAGAGTAAAGAAACACTAAAGGAAGGGATAGGGATATGAAGAAAAGAATTATTGCGATATTGTCTTGTATATTGGCTATATCAATGGTAGGAACAAATTTTGCGGCACCCAGTATTCAAGGAGGAAACCAGAACTCCGGTCAGACCGGAAGCCGCGGTGGCGGTGGAGGAAGTCGTAGCGGCGGTGGTGGAAGCCGTAGCAGAAGCAGCGGTAGGGGCAGTTCAAGTACAGGAACATCCGGTGGAACTAAGACAGGTACAAAAACAACAGGAACAAATACTCAGGCATCAACCACAACAACAGGCTTTTTGGGAGCTCTCGATAATGGACATGCCACTGTTCCGGCACCGGGAAGTGAAACAACAGGCCTTCCTGAAAAGGTTGTAGCAAGTATAAACAGCATTAATGAAGGCGGAAGCATCAGTGAAGCTACAGGATTAAAAGAATTTGCAGAATATAAGGCTGTAGGAAAAACCTTAGCATTAATCACTACTGATGCACAGGGTAAAATATCAGATGTGCCTACCAAGGTTAGAATATATGTACCGAATATGGTAGAAGGCAAGGATATAAAGGTTATTGCTTATGCAAATATTACAGGCAACTGGGCACCTACAGAGGTATTCGGTATAAATCATCAGGATAAAACATTGGATACTTTAATAAACGGATCATCTACAATATGTGTTGTTTATAAATAAGACTCGCAAGATAAAATTCTATGGGGGAGAAATGCAAGAACGGGACTTAAAACTAAATTACTTACATGGTGCGGCTATAATGCTGGCTATCTATGATATGATTGCGGTAAATTTGTCATATCTTGTAGGACTATGGCTGCGGTTTGACCTACAGTTTTCACGTATTGAGGGTAAATATATATTGGCGTGGTCAAAATTTGTTCCTATATATACCCTCATAACCTTAATAACTTTTATTGCTTTAAAGCTGTACAGAAGCATATGGCAGTTTGCAAGTTATACAGAATTAAAGCATGTAATGTATGCAAGCATTATAACAGGATTTTTACATACTTTACTTATTACATTGATGTTTGAAAGAATGCCGATAGCTTACTATTTATTAGGAATTCTGATACAGTTTTTGGCAGTTCTTGGAAGTCGATTTTCCTATAGATTTGTGCTTTTACTGCGTTCAGACAGAGAAAATGTAAAAAAGTCACAAAAAGATATGTCAAGAGTGATGATAGTAGGTGCAGGAAATGCGGGAAGATTGCTTTTAAGAGATATCAAAAGATCGGTTGACTATAATGACAGTGTGATTTGCTTTATAGATGACGACAAGTCAAAATGGGGAAGAACTGTTGACAATATACCGATAACGGGCGGAAGAAACAGAATACTTGACAATGTAAAGCACTATAGAATAGATAAAATATACGTAGCAATACCCGGAAGCAGTCCTGAGGAACTCAGTAAGATATTAAATATCTGCAAGGAATCAGGATGTATACTGAAAAATCTGCCGGGAATGTGTCAGCTTGCAAACGGTAAAGTTCAAGTTAAAGATTTAAAAGATGTAAATATCGAGGATTTACTTGGCAGAGCTCCTATTAAAGTAGATCTAGATGAGATATTCAACTATCTAAACGGTAAGACTATCATGGTAACAGG
Source organism: Lachnoanaerobaculum sp. MSX33 (assembly GCF_000512995.1). Classification (NCBI taxonomy): domain Bacteria; kingdom Bacillati; phylum Bacillota; class Clostridia; order Lachnospirales; family Lachnospiraceae; genus Lachnoanaerobaculum; species Lachnoanaerobaculum sp. MSX33. The sequence continues at coordinate 17,430 of NZ_AZXX01000064.1, forward strand.
CGGAGGCGGTTCTATAGGAAGTGAACTTTGCAGGCAGATTGCAGCACACTCACCTAAGCATCTTATAATATTTGATATTTATGAGAATAATGCATATGAGATTGAACAGGAACTGTTGATGAACCATCCGAAGCTGAATCTGGATACAATAATAGGATCTGTGAGAGATTTAAGGAAGCTTGAACAGGTATTTGCAACATTTAAACCTGATGTAGTATATCATGCGGCGGCACATAAGCATGTTCCACTTATGGAGGACAGTCCTTGTGAAGCTATAAAAAACAATGTAATGGGAACATACAATACTGCACTTGCGGCATTACATTACGGATGTAAAAGATTTGTGCTTATCTCTACAGATAAGGCCGTAAATCCTACAAATGTAATGGGTGCCAGCAAGAGAATGTGTGAAATGATTATCCAGACATTTGCAAGAAAAGTAAAGGAAAAAAGAGCTAGTGAGCTTAGACCGATACAAGTTTTTAAAGATAACAGAATTATCGAGATGGAGGAATACTACAGTGCTTTAGAAAATCCCACTACAGAGTTTGCAGCTGTCAGATTTGGAAATGTGCTTGGAAGCAACGGCTCGGTAATACCTAAGTTTAAAAAGCAAATAGAAGCAGGAGGACCGGTCACAGTTACACATCCTGATATTATCAGATTTTTTATGACAATATCAGAGGCCGTTTCATTGGTACTGCAGGCAGGTAACTATGCAAAGGGCGGAGAGATATTTGTCCTTGATATGGGTACACCTATAAAGATAGATACAATGGCAAGAAACCTTATCAGACTGTCAGGGCTTCGTCCGGATATTGATATCAAGATAGAATACTCAGGACTTCGCCCCGGTGAGAAGCTCTTTGAAGAGAGACTTATGTCCGAGGAAGGTCTGAAGACTACACCGAATAAGCTGATAAGTATCGGTAAGCCTCTTGATTTTAATGAAGATAAGTTTTTAAAACAGCTCAAGTTATTATCCGTATATATGGGAGAGAATAACGGAAATATTCGTGAGCATATAAAGGAGATAGTGACAACATATCATACAGCGCAGGTTGACAGTATAAACAGTGAATTATTTGATAACAAAAATGAAATTGCAAACGGATTACATCATGAAGACTTACCACAGGCGGCAAATTGATTTTATCAACTTAAAAAGCTTACAGGAGCAGTCTTGTAGGCTTTTTTGTTGGATATAGAAAAGGAAAAAGAATTATGAAGATTCCATTTTCACCACCGGATATAAGTGATGAAGAGATAAAAGAAGTATCAGAAGCATTGAAATCAGGTTGGATTACTACAGGACCAAAGACAAAAGAATTAGAGAGACAAGTAGCAACATTTTGTGAAACAAAACGTGCTGTATGTTTGAACTCACAGACAGCATGTGCAGAGATGACATTGCGTTTGTTTGGACTGGATAAAGATGATGAAGTAATAACCGGTGCGTATACATATACGGCAAGCGCATCAGTGGTATGCCATGTAGGTGCAAAGTTGGTACTTATTGATACACAAAGAGATTCTTTGGAGATGGATTATACAGACCTGGAAAACGCTATAAATGAAAATACAAAAGTGATAATCCCGGTAGATATAGCAGGTATTCCATGCGACTATGAAAAAATTTTTGATATTGTGGAGAGAAAAAAACATCTTTTTAAACCACAAAATGACATTCAAAAAGCAATAGGAAGAGTAATAGTAATGGCAGATACTGCACATTCATTTGGTGCTGTTTATAAAGGTAAGCATACAGGGGGTATAGCTGATTTCTCATGCTTTAGTTTCCACGCTGTAAAAAATTTTACAACTGCAGAAGGTGGAGCGGTAACTTGGAGAGATATAAAGGGAATCTACCACGAAGATATTTATAAGCAATATCAATTACTGTCATTACATGGTCAGTCAAAGGATGCACTTGCAAAAACACAACTTGGTGCATGGGAGTACGATATCATAGGACCATGGTATAAGTGTAATATGACCGATGTTGCCGCCGGAATAGGACTGGCACAATTAAAAAGATATAAAGGTTTGTTAGATAGACGTAGAGAGATTATCAAAAAATATGATATGCAATTTAAACAACTTGGTATAAATGTGTTGGAGCACTATACAGATAAATACAGTTCCTCAGGACATCTGTATATAACAAGAATACCGGGAATAACTTTAGAACAAAGGAATGAGATAATTATAAAAATGGCTGAATCAGGTATTGCTTGCAATGTACATTATAAGCCATTGCCAATGATGACTGCTTATAAGAATATAGGATTTTCCATAGAGAATTATCCAAATGCATATAATCAATTTGAAAATGAAATCACGTTGCCGCTGCATACAAAGCTGACAGATGAAGAAGTTGAGTATGTGATAGAGCAGTACAGTAGAATTGTTAGAGAGTATATATAATATTACTTTGGAGATATTTATGTTGAGAGAATGGGATAAGTTACCAAGGTATATGAGGACAAAAGAAGTCCGACCATATTATGAAAGGCTTAAGAACAAAAAAGCCGTTTTAGTTATAAAAAGGAGCTTTGATATTATCGTATCTGCATTAATGCTTTTATTATCTATACCTATTTTTATCATTATATCATTGGCTATAGTGAGGGATTCAAAAGGCGGTATATTTTATTGTCAGGAGCGAGTAACTCAGTATGGAAGAAAGTTTAAAATAGTTAAATTTAGAACTATGGTTAAAGATGCTGATAAGATAGGCGGCGGTGTAACTGTTTCAAATGATAGCAGGGTTACTAAAGTAGGAAGTAAACTAAGAAAATATCGCTTGGATGAACTGCCTCAACTTATAAATATACTTTTGGGCGATATGACATTTGTTGGAACAAGGCCGGAAAGTACATACTATGTTACAAAGTATTCAAAAGAAATGTTTGCAACACTTTTACTTCCGGCAGGAGTGACATCAGAAGCTTGTATAAAATACAAGGATGAAGCAGAACTAATTGATAAGGCTGATGATGTAGATAAGATCTATATCGAAAAAATACTTCCGGAAAAGATGAAATATAATTTGAGATGTATTAAAAATTTTGGTTTTTTTTGCGATATTATGATTATGTTTAAAACTGCTTATTCAGTTTTAAAGTAGATATATAATTTAATCAAGAGGTATGTAAATGAAGCGTATACTTATAGTATGTACAACTGATTCGATGATATGGAATTTTCTTGTTCCACATATTATAGAAATGAAGAGACGGGGATATTATGTAGAATGTGCAAGTTCAATGACTGGATTTTATTATAAAGATATAGAAAATCATGGAATTATTATGAATGAGATACCTTTTGTGCGCTCACCATATAACTTAAAGAATATCAAGGCGTGCATGATGTTATATAGATTAATCAAAGAGAGAAAAATAGACACAATTTTTTGTCATGAACCTGTAGGAGGAGCTGTTGGCAGGTTGGTAGGTCATTGGTGTGGATGTAAAGTTATTTATATGGCTCATGGTTTTCATTTTTTCAGAGGAGCTCCTAGATCAAATATTGTTTATTATTGGGTAGAGAAGATACTTTCATATTATACAGATACGTTAATTACTATTAATAAAGAAGACTATAAAGCAGGACTGAAATTTAATTCAAAAAAATGCTATAAACTCAATGGAATTGGTATAAACACTGATAAATTCACTGAAAACAATGCATTCAAAATGTATCTTAATGACGAGTTTAAACTCCCTGAAAATGCTGTAAAAATTCTTTCTGTTGGTGAATTAATAACAAGGAAAAATCATAAGATAATAATCGAAGCATTAGCTAAGATAAATAATCCAAGGATATACTACTTTATAGCTGGGGAAGGTGATTTGCAAGAGGAGTTGTTTAAGACTATTCATGCACTAAAATTGGATAAAAAGGTTTTCCTATTGGGGTATCGTACTGATATAAAAGAACTGTGCAATTCATCAGATATTTTTGCATTACCATCAGTACATGAAGGACTTTCTGTAGCTTTGATGGAAGCAATGGGATGTAAAAAGGCAGTTGTGGCATCGAAAATCAGGGGAAATGTGGATTTAATTCGAGACAATAAGGGTGGATATCTTTGTTCAACATTTAATATTAGTGAATACGTAGAAGCAATAAAACTATTAGTTGATTCGCCAAATAGGATAGAACAATTTGGAATATACAATAAAGATTATGTTAAGAAATTTGATATTGATGTTATAAATAAAAAATTGATGGAAATAATAGAAGAGTAGGGTGGATTAGATGAATCTGATGTTTGTACATGATGTTAGGTCTGAGACGTATAATGAAGAAACTTTCGCAAGAAGCTATGGATATAAAATATGGGAAGAAAGATACTTGCCGGTGTTTAATAAAATAAATGTATGTTTTAGAAATAAAGACACGAACGTAGATTTAAATGGTATTTCTGATAAATCATCAGGACCAAAAGTTTTTTTTGATAAGAGAATAGGCATGTTTAAGGGGCCAGATGTTTTCTTTAGTAGAAGAATAAAAAACATATTACGGGAAAATATTAGGAACAATGATGCCGTCATCGTAAGGCTGGATAGTTTTTTAGGTTTACAAACAATATCTGAATGTAGAAAGATAAATAAACCATATATGATTGAACTGGTTGGGTGTGCTTGGGATTCATTTTGGAACCATGGTTTTTTAGGAAAAATACTTGCTCCATATCTATTTTTAAAAACTAAAATAGAGGTAAAAAGAGCACCTTTTGTTGTATATGTTACAAGAGAGTTCTTACAAAAAAGATATCCAACAAAAGGTATTAGTACAAATATTTCTAATGTAAAGATAAGTAAACAAAAAGAAAGTGATTTAAATGGTAGGATAGAGAAGATTTCAAGATTAGGTAATAAAATTATACTTGGCACAGCAGCTAATGTTGATGTTAAATATAAGGGACAAAAATTTGTTATAGAGGCATTGGGAAGGTTGAAGAAACAGGGCTATACACAGTTTGAGTATCAAATATTAGGTCCCGGAGATCAAAGATACTTGTTGGATATGGCAAGGAAATTTGGTGTTGAAAATCAAATTAAGTTACTAGGGTCTTATCCACATGAAAAGGTTTTTGAATGGATGAGAAATGAATTGGATGTTTATATACAGCCAAGCTTACAAGAAGGTTTACCTAGGGCGGTGATTGAAGCAATGAGTTTGGGGGTGCCATGTATAGGATCAGATGTAGCGGGTATTCCTGAGTTACTGGATAAGAAATGGGTATTTTCAAGAAAAAAAGATAAAGCAAATGAAATTTCAAAATTATTAAAAAAAATAAGTAAGGAAGAATTGAAAGTACAAGCAATACGAAACTTTAAAACGGCGGAGGAATATGATTACAATTTTTTGTTAGATAAACGATTTAAAATATTAGAAAAGTATAAGGATTTTATACGAAGGGAGAAGTGAATGCGTTATTTATTTGCTGTAATTAATAGGATTAAAACATTAATTTATTTAATAATTATAAAATTATGTAATTTCAGCAAATTTAATTTTGATGGAATTTCAGTTATAAGTATAAGCAGTATATTCAAAATAAGTGGTAATGGATACATATCTATTGGAAAAAACATTGGAATTCGTAGATGGTGTGAAATTTCGGCATCTGAATATGGGGAGATAAATATATCAGATAGAGTTTTTATGAATAATGGGTGTATGTTGGTGGCACATTCAAAAATTGACATTGGGGAAGGTACTCGTATGGGGCCTCATGTAATGATTTTTGATCATGATTATATTTACAATGACGCAGATAGGTTTGAAAAAGGTGAACACACTACAGCACCAATAATTATTGGAAAAAACTGTTGGATAGGAGCAGGAGCAATAATTTTAAAAGGTAGTAAAATTGGAAATAATTGTACAGTTGGAGCAGGTGCAGTTATAAAAGGAACTTATGCGGATAATTCACTTGTAATTCAAAAAAGAAATATTCAAATTCATAATATAGGAGAAAAAAATTGTTATGAAAAGAATACTACATATTTTAGATAGTATGGGAGTTGGTGGGATTCAAACTTTTATTATGAATGTATATAGATCTATAGATAGGGAGAAAATACAATTTGATTTCTTACTGCATCATAGACATGAAAAGTCATTTGATGATGAAATAATAAGCTTAGGCGGAAAAATATATTATTTACCATCAAGAAAAGAAGGAATTGAAAAAAATAAAAGAGCTTTAGATGATTTTTTTAAGAAATATAAAGAGTATAAAATAGTACATGAACATGAAAGCTCGTTATCATATATAGAACCATTGGTAGCAGCAAAGAATAATGGTGTACCCGTAAGGATAATTCATTCCCATAGTACAAGAATGCCCGGAAGTTTAATTCATATAATACTTCATTATTTAAATTCGTTAAGAATACATAAAGTAGCAACTCATTATTTATCTTGTGGTGAGTTGGCTGGAAAATGGATGTATGGAAAGTCAAGTGTAAAAGGAAAATATGATATTGTATATAATGGAATAGAGTTAGATAAATATGAGTTTTCCCAATATATCCGAGAAACTATGAGAGCAGAAATAGGATTAAAGGAAGAAATAGTAGTTGGACATGTGGGAAGATTTTCAAAAGTAAAAAATCATAAATTTTTACTTGATATTTTCAAAGCATTTCATGTAAGGTATTCCAATTCTAAACTTGTGCTTGTAGGAGATGGAGAACTGTCAAATAATATAAAGAACTATGCTACAGAAATAGGAATTTCTGAATCTATTATTTTCTTAGGAAATAGAAATGATGTAAATAGGGTACTTAATGCGTTTGACATTATGGTTATGCCGTCATTATATGAAGGTTTTCCTATTGTAGCAATAGAGGCGCAGACAAATGGATTACCATTATATTTATCAAATACAATTACAAAAGAGGCTTTAATTAAAAGCAATGTACACGCAATTAAACTTAATTCTTCAGCAGAATACTGGGCTAATAGCATTGATATAAATTTTAAAAGAGATATAGATAATAAAATATTATTTGATAAAGGCTTTGATATAAGAAATATAGTAAAAAAACTAACTGAACTGTATATTAAAGAAAACATATAATTTAGAAAGGCATATGTCGTGACTATAAATAAAAAAAGTCTTGTTTGTACATTATTATATTTATTAAATTCTGTAATTGAATATGCTTATATGACTCAAATAGATGATTACAGTTTTGCTTTATATATAGCATCATGTTTGATTATTTGGAACATTTGTTTTCAGATGATAATTTGGAGATTTATGGGAGGGCATCTAGTATCTCCTTTTATGGTATTTATGTATAGTTCATACTTATTTCATTCAGGACAAATCATAATGACTGCAATATTTCCAAATGAACATTTCTCGTATATAAACTATATTACTGTTTATATGCCAAATAGTAATTCTGTTATGAAGACATTGGAAATAGTTGTAACATGTCTCAATATGATTTTTTTAGGTGGAGTGATGGGTACCGGAATAAAATCAAAGAAAAATTTTAGTATTAAAAAAGTATATTCAAGAATAAATATATCTAGACAGGGATTATTATATGTGTCAAAGATTTTGATGATAATAGCAATTCCATTTAGGCTTTTTATAGATATTCAATCTATTGTTGCTGCAATATTTGGAGGATATTATGGAGCAATATCAGTAAAGTATTCAGGGATAATTGACGCAATTGCAAGTTTTTTTTATTCGGCTGTAATATTATATTATATAGGTCAGGAAAACAAAAAAAAGAGAACTCATTTTTTATTTGTAATAGTTTGCTATATATTATGCGTAATGTTGACAGGTAATAGAGGACATCAGATAGTTTGTTTACTGATGTTATTTGTAGTTATATCTTTGGAAAATTATAGATATAATATAAAAAAAATAGTTTTCAATATTGTATTGATGTATTTAGCTTTATGTTTCATTGATGTCATTTACACAATGAGAGAATTAGGAATTGGTTATTTCTTGGAAAATTTAATTGAAGTACTTGGACAATCTTTAAAAACAAATATTTTTTTTGAAACTATAGGTTCATTTGGAGAGACCATTTTTACCCCATACTTGGTTGTTGAAGGTTTAGATAACGGTACAATAGATCCTAAGTTTGGTGAATGTTTTTATAAATCATTGGTTTCAATATTGCCTTCAATAGGTGAGACTATGAGAAGATTAAATATTGAGGCTAACTTTGCTAAAATGCTTAATTCATGGAGCGCTATAGGTGGTTCTATCGTAGGAGAAATGTACTATAATTTTAGAGAATTATATTGGATATTTTCTATTCTAATAGGTATTTTATTATCTAAAATTTCTTTTAAAATAACAAATGGAATAAGGGAAAATGCGTATGCAGTATTATTATACAGTATACCAATATTTACTAATTTATTATGGTGGAGTAGAGACTCTATAGGTAATGCTATTAGAAAAATAGTTTGGGTGTGTGTTTGCATTTGGATTATAGAAAAAACAATGATAAGGAATAACTTATATGAAAAGCTTGATTAGTGTTATTGTTCCTGTTTACAATGTTGAAAAATATCTTAAAAAATGTATTGATTCTATAAGAGCTCAAACATACTCAAATATTGAGATTATTCTTATAGATGATGGATCCACAGATACAAGTGGGAGTATATGTGATGAATATGCAAATAATTTTGAGAACATAAAAGTTTTTCATAAAAAAAACGGTGGATTGATGTCAGCATGGAAATATGGATTTGAACATGCTTTGGGAGAATATATAGGATTTGTTGATAGTGATGATTGGATTGAAGCAGAGATGTACGATAAATTGTTATCTGCACTAAAGTCTACAAAGTCAGATATAGCAGTGGCAGGACTTATTAAAGGTGAATATATTTATGTGCAGCCATCAATATTTAAAGGTATCGTAAAATCAGAAGATACTTACTGTAAACTTATAAATGATGGTTCGTTTATGGGGCGTGGAATAATACCTTCAAGAGTAGTAAAACTATTTAAGAGTAAAATTGTAAAAAATGTTATTCCGTATTGTATAGACATTATTTCCTTAGGAGAAGATATGGTAATGAATTTTGCAGCATTTATGTTTGCTGATAGAGTGGTTTTTTTAAATGATTTTTTTCCATATCATTATAGAGTAAACTTAAATTCAATTACCCAAAAATTCGACTATAATATATTTGACAAGGTAATGTTGTTTGAAAATCAATTGGTTTTGATATCTAAGTTAAATAAATATGATTTTAGCTTACAATTAAATGCAGATCTAGGCTGTAATGTAATTAATATTATAGAGAGAATATGTCACTCTGATATTAAATACAATGAAAAGAAAAAATATATTTCAGAAATATATTTAAATAAAAAAAATATTGAGATATTCAAATCTATAGACTGCAGAAAATGGAGTATCAGATATAGAATATATCACATACTATTTATACGAGGGTGTTTTGATGCAATTATCGGATATGGAATTCTTATAGAGAAACTAAGAAAAGTAAAAAGAGTTTTAAAAAACAAAGGGTGACATTTGGGCATATATGTATAGAAAGAGTACATTTACTAAAGACCTTTTTATGGTTGCATTTAGTAATTTTGTTATATTAATAAGTAGTATAATAACAGGCTTTGTAGTTCCAAAAATACTTGGAGTAGTAGGATATGGATATTACAAAATATTTACATTATATTTATCATATTCGGCATTAATGCATTTAGGATATGTAGATGGAGTTTTATTAACTTTTGCAGGTAAAGAATATAATGAGTTGTCGCAAGAAAAGTTTAGGATGTATACAAAATTTTTCTTTTTTTTCCAATGTGTAGTTTCTGCATTAATAGTATTTATAGCTATGGTATTACTTAAAGACAGATATAAGCTAATATTTTTGTTTTTGGGAATCGATATATTTGCAATAAATATGACTGCATATTATCAATACATTTCACAAAGTACAATGCGTTTTGATGAGCTGTCAGTTAGAAAAATTATGTTTGCTACATTTAAGATTATACTTGTACTGTCGATAGTTTGGTTTAATTTTGTAAATAAAAGAAAGTTTATCGATGTAAATATTTATGTTGGTGGTCTTGTTTTTATCGATGTTGTACTGATGACTTGGTATGTATTTACATATAGAAAATTATCAATTGGCGAATGTGATAGTTTTTCAAATTGTAAAGATGATATAAAATCTTTTTTCAAAGAAGGAATAATTTTAACCATTGCTTATCAAGCTGCATCAATAGTATTTTCATTGGACAGTCAATTTGTTTCAGTTTTTTATGATGCAACAACATTTTCTATTTATTCATTTGCATATAGTTTAATTTCTATGGTTACAACAGTTATTAGTGCAGTTGCATTTGTGCTATTGCCAAGACTCAGAAAAATGAACGATAAAGAAAAAATAATGAATACTTTTTCCAACGCAATGGCACTAATAAGTATTACGGCAACATTATCAATGGCTGGATATCAGCCATTATGTATTTTGATTAGTAGTTTTTTTCCGGAATATATAGATTCGATTAGATATTTGAGAGTTATTACACCTGGATTGGCATTATCATGTTGTATAAATATTATTATGTTTACATACTACAAAGCTATAAATAAACATATGATTTATTTTAAAATAAGCTTAGTTTCATTGACAATAGCAATATTATGTAATTATTTAGCATATAAGTTTTACAATGATGCGATATACATTTCTTTTGCATCAATTATAACGTTAATCGTATGGTATATAATGAATGTAATATACTTTGTAATAAAATACAAGATAAATTGGAAGAAAAATTTTATCTATATTATATTATCTATGACAGTATATTATATATTTACATGGTATATAAAGAATGAAGTATTCAGTTGGATTCTATTTATATTATATTTTATTATATCAACTGGTGTAATGTATGCTGGAATAGTGAGAGAAATTTTAATGAAGTTTATTAATAGAAAATATATATAAATATATCGGGGGAAACATGAAAAAAGTAAATATTATACTCAGTAATAAAACAGTTCTAGTCACCGGCTCATCAGGTTTTATCGGCAGCAACTTAGTTATTGAACTGTTAAGAACTCAACCTTCAATTCATATCATAGGCATTGACAATATGAATGACTATTATGATGTATCTATTAAAGAATGGCGATTACAGCAGATTGAAAAAGTGTCTTTAGAACATACAGATTCAAAATGGACATTTATCAAAGGGAATATAGCTGATAAAGAACTTATTAACAGAGTATTTGATGAATATAAGCCTTCAGTAGTTGTAAATCTGGCTGCGCAAGCAGGAGTTCGCTATTCTATTACAAATCCGGATGCATATATAGAGAGTAATATTATAGGATTTTACAATATTTTAGAAGCTTGTCGTCACTCATATGACAATGGTGAAATCGGAGTGGAACATTTAGTTTATGCTTCATCATCCTCAGTATACGGATCAAATAAGAAGGTACCTTATTCTACGGACGATAAAGTGGATAATCCTGTTTCGCTTTATGCCGCTACAAAGAAGTCAAATGAATTATTGGCGCATTCATACAGTAAGCTATACAATATACCGTCAACAGGGCTTCGGTTCTTTACCGTATACGGACCGGCAGGAAGACCTGATATGGCATACTTTGGATTTACCGATAAATTGCTTACAGGTAAGACAATAGAGATATTTAATTTTGGTAACTGTAAAAGAGATTTTACATATGTAGATGACATAGTAGAGGGTGTAAAGAGGGTTATGCAGGCTGCTCCTGAAAAGAAAAATGGAGAAGACGGTTTACCGATTCCACCCTATGCCGTCTATAATATCGGAAACAATCAGCCTGAGAACTTGCTTGACTTTGTAAATATATTACAGCAAGAGCTTGTAAGTGCAGAAGTACTACCGGTTGATTATGATTTTGAAAGCCATAAAAAGCTTGTTGCAATGCAACCGGGAGATGTACCTGTTACATTTGCGGACACAAGTGCATTGGAGAAAGACTTTGGATTTAAACCACATACAAGTTTAAGAGACGGACTTAGAAAGTTTGCACAGTGGTATAAAGATTTTTATAAAATATAATCTTAGGAGGGGCATATGAAAATAGCAATAGCAGGAACAGGATATGTGGGGTTATCAATCGCAACTTTATTGGCACAGAATAATGAAGTGGTGGCGGTGGATATTATTCCGGAGAAGGTTGAGAAGATAAACAAAAGAATCAGTCCTATTCAGGATGAGTATATTGAGAAGTATTTCAAAGAAAAAGAGCTTAATTTGCTTGCTACTTTGGACACGAAGCTTGCTTACACTGATGCGGATTTTGTGGTGGTGGCGGCGCCGACAAACTACGATACACAAAAGAATTTTTTTGACACATCTGCAATAGAGGCAGTGGTCACAGAGGTTATAAAGTATAACCCGGATGCAATTATAATTATAAAATCAACGATCCCTGTAGGTTATACGGAAAGCATAAGGAGTAAATTCCACTGTGACAATATTATTTTCTCGCCGGAGTTTTTGAGAGAGTCAAAAGCATTATATGATAATCTGTACCCTTCAAGAATTATTGTAGGTACAGATACTATGAATGCAAGGCTTATGAAAGCGGCGGATAAGTTTGCAAATCTTTTAAAAGAAGGTGCGCTCAAAGATGATATAGAAATATTGATTATGGGTGTTGCAGAGGCGGAGGCTGTGAAGCTTTTTGCAAATACATATCTTGCACTTAGAGTATCTTATTTTAATGAACTTGATACTTATGCGGAGATGAAAGGACTTAATACGAAGGAAATCATTAGAGGTGTTTGTCTGGATCCTAGAGTCGGAGAGCATTATAATAATCCTTCTTTTGGATATGGTGGTTATTGTCTGCCAAAGGACACCAAGCAGCTTTTGGCAAATTATGAAGACGTTCCGCAAAATATGATTTCAGCTATTGTAGAATCAAATAAGACAAGGAAAGATTTTATTGCCGACAAGGTTTTGCAAAAGGCAGGATATTATAACTATGGAGAAGGAAGTGCCTATGATCCTACAATGGAAAAAGAGGTTGTTATAGGTGTATATAGACTTACAATGAAGTCAAATTCTGATAATTTCAGACAATCTTCTATTCAGGGTGTTATAAAGAGAATTAAGGCAAAGGGCGCTAAGGTTGTAATATATGAGCCTACTCTTGATGATAATTCTACATTCTTTGGAAGTAGAGTTATAAATAATATTGATATTTTTAAAGAAAACAGCGATGCAATAATTGCAAACAGATATGATGATTGCTTGGAAGATGTGAAAGAAAAGGTATATACAAGGGATTTATTTGGAAGAGATTAGTATTTAAAATACTGAATAAAAAAGGACATCATACTCAAAAACGGTACGATGTCCTTTTTGTTAAACTCTTATATTCTCTCTGTTATCATGGCTAATTGGCCAAGGTATCTTAGCGTAGATAAGCTGATAGATAACATATGAGAGTATTGTTGCTCCGACAACATCCAGGAATGAATGCTGCTTTAAGAATAATGTTGAAAGGCATATTGAAATCATTATTATGAATGAAATCGCCTTTACTTTTATATTGTTATAAAAGAATCTCGATCTCAATATGGCTACATGTGTAGCGATTGAGTTGAAAACATGAATACTTGGGAACACATTTGTATTGGTATCTGTTTTATATATAAAGGCTACCAGATGTGTAAAAATATTTTTGTTCGGATCAAGGTTTACAGGTCTTAAGTCTGTTCCGTTTGGGAATATCTGGCAAATAAAGAGTGATATACTCATTCCAAGTGCGAGATACAACCCGAATCTGTAAAACTCATCTACATCTTTAAAGAAGAAGAAAATCAGTACAGATGCTACATATATGAACCATATAAAGTACGGTATAATAAAATATTCATTGAATGGGATAATATCGTCCACCCATGTATGTAAGACATGATATTCATGTGTTATAGTTCTTTCCAGATACATATACCATGGTAGATATATGAAGGTATATAAGAAAACCCATGCATGTCTGTATTTCTTTAATATTTCATGTATTCTTTTCATAATGTCCCCTAAAATTAAATTGCGTTATATTTAAGATTCGTCTATAGATTGTATAGCTATATGAAAAATAATTCAAGCGAATTGGAAAAACAGATATTACAATTTATTGAAGAAACTTAAAGCATAAATGTAATATAATTATATATATGCATTTTGCACCGAATATTATATAATAATAGGTGCAAAGGAGGACTGATATAATGAATGCTAAGCAGAAAATTATAGATAGAATAGATATAATGGAATCTAAGGACGTTTTTATAGCAAATGATTTTTTTGATATTGCCGGATATGAGACTATAAAAAGCGTATTAAATCGTCTGGTACTGTCTAAAGAAATAAAACGTATTATTAACGGAATTTATTATAAGCCTAAATATATCGAGTATATTGGTGAGTATGAGGCACCATCAGTTAATGAAGTGGCTAAAGCTATAGCACGAAAATATAATTGGACTATTGCACCGTCAGGAAATACAGCTCTTAATTTATTGGGTTTATCTACGCAAGTTCCTGCTAAATGGACATATATTTCCGATGGAAGATATGTAAATTTTAGTTTTGATAATGTAACTATAGAATTTAAACATAGAAATAATGGTGAAATTTCAAATATGTCCACACTTACAGCAATGGTTATACAGGTAATTAAAGCCTTAGGAAAAGGAAATATAACGTCAGAACAGGTACAATATTTAAGTGAAAAACTGTCAAAAGAAGAAAAAGAGGAACTTTTAAAAGATGCCAGATATACCAGTGTATGGATATATGATATTATCAGAAAGATAAGTGAGGTGAAAAATGTTTGAGTATAATTATATTCCGCAAAAAGATCTGGAACAAATAATAAGAAATGCTGCACAGAAAAGTGGAGTAAATGAAGCTATTATAGAAAAAGACTATTGGGTATGCTTTGTACTTAACTATCTTTTTTCAATAAGTAAGTGGAAAGATGCACTGACTTTCAAAGGAGGAACAAGTCTTTCAAAATGCTTTAATGTAATACAAAGATTTTCTGAGGATATAGATTTAATATTGGATTGGAGGGCAATAGGGTATGGAATTAATGAGCCGTGGGAAGAACGTTCAAATACAAAACAAGATAAGTTTAATAAAGAATCAAATCAAAAGACTGAAGAATTTTTAAAAGGATGTTTATTACCACAAATGGAAGAAGATTTTAAAGAGATAATTGGAATCGATTTTAAACTCAGCATATATGAAAAAGAACCCCAAACTATATTTTTTGAATATCCAAAAAGCTATCAATCATCGTATTTGATACAGTCTATAAGACTTGAAATTGGCGCTCTTGCAGCATGGTCACCTTCAGAAGTTATTGGTATAGTACCGGATCTTTATAAGTCATATCCGGTACTGTTTAAAGGTAGCTTTATAGAAGTTAGAACTGTACGTCCAGAAAGGACATTTTGGGAAAAAGCCACCATCTTACATCATGAGGCAAATAGACCACGAGAACTTGCTATACCAAAAAGGTATGCAAGACATTATTATGACTTGTTCTGTATGTCAAACTCAATTTATAAAGATAAAGCTTTTCAGAACAAAGATCTTTTGGATAAAGTTGTAAAGTTTAAACAGAAATTTTATCCTAGAAAATGGGCTAAATATGAAGACGCAAGTTTTGACGCCATAAAGTTGGTACCGGAAGAGTACAGATTAAAAGAAATAGAGCTTGATTATAAAAACATGAAAGAAATGTTTTTCGCAGAACCGCCGAGTTTTGATAAAGTAATGCAAGGCATAGTATCGCTTGAGAAAGAAATACATAATTTATAGCATAAATAAAAAAGGGGA
>NZ_AZXX01000065.1:0-826 GCF_000512995.1 Lachnoanaerobaculum sp. MSX33
ACAAATGCAGTGCTTGATACTCAGGAAACTTTGGACGGAACCGGAAAGCTTGGAACAGCCTTTACTACAGTACAAAAGAACATAAATGATTATGATTTTGTTTCTGTAAGTCCTGCAGCAAACGGAACATTTACAAGCGGAACACAGACCGTCAACTACTACTACAAGAGAAAAGATGTTGGAGATATTGTAGTAAAATATGTAGAGCAAGGCAGCGGCACAGAGCTTGACACTCAGACAGTAATGAGTGGAGCAGGAAAGTCGGGACTCAGCTATACAACTACGCCGAAGACTATTACAGATTATGAGGTGGTAAGTACAACACCTGCAAATCATACCGGAACATATCCAAGTAGCGGAACAACGACTGTAGTATATGAGTACAGAAGAAAGACCGCAGGAGATATAGTAGTAAAATATGTAGAGCAGGGTAGCGGCACAGAGCTTGACGCTCAGACAGTAATGAGCGGAGCAGGAAAGTCCGGACTTAGCTATACAACTACACCGAAGACTATTGCGGATTATGAGGTGGTAAGTACAACACCTGCAAACCATACAGGAACATATCCTGCAACGGGAACAACAACGGTAGTATATGAGTACAGAAGAAAGAATGCAGGAGATGTTACAGTACACCATTATGAACAGGGTACTACAACACCGCTTGTACCTGATATCACAATGAGCGGTACAGGAAAACTCGGAACTCCATATAATACTACAGAACAGACCATTCCGAACTTTACATTGGTGAGCACACCTGCAAATCAGAATGGAACATATACAACCGGAAATCAGGTAGTAACTTATTACTACAAGAGAAATG
>NZ_AZXX01000066.1:0-37408 GCF_000512995.1 Lachnoanaerobaculum sp. MSX33
ATATCAACTTTATATAAGCACTATGCTTATTAAAGTGCGCCTAAATCTTGCAGTTATCAACTTTTCAGCTTGAAATTTGTGCTTTGCACAAATTTATACTTGTATACAATAATAATTGCGAACGAGCTCAGCGAGTTTCGCAATTACCTAAAAGTAAGATTTTATTACTTCACTAAATACTTGTGTATCTATTCTATCCTTATCTTTGATAATATCAAGTATGGTTCTTTCTTTGTCATACACTGATATTTCTTTGCCAAAAGGACCATTTATAGTTATTTTCCCAATATCATAATAATCTTTTTTTACATACTTAAAAATAATACTATCTCTTACCGACTTAACTCTGCCGACATTATCTCCTACCTTTACAGTCATCACATAAACAAAAGACATCCTTATTGATAATCCTTGTAAATACGCTGCTGTTTTGTGAGAAAAATACCTTTGGGTATTCTGTATGAGAAATAAAGATACTCATAGATACTCTCACCCAGAAGTGCATAAAGTCCATTGGCTTTTTTTCAAGTTCTTCTTTTAGTATATCCTTATGAATACCAAAATTTAAGGCTTCTTTGGTATTTATAATCCCATTATTTTCTTTTATTTTCTTTTATTTTTTTAGCAGGAGTTCCCTTTTATTCATTTTTATCACCGCCTTTTCATTCTTAAATTATGATATTTATAAGAATAAAAGTCAATAAATAAAATTTGCAAAGAAAAAAGACGACAGTTGTTCCCATCGTCTTTTGCCACCATTGATGAAATTTTTTATATTGATTTTATCCCTTTGTTGACCACATGAAGAAATGCTATAATACTTGCACCAAGCATCGTAATTCCATAGGGAAAAAATTCCAAGAAAAGCGAGCGATCTATTTTCACAGTTTTTTTAGCATGATAATTTCGTGTGTTCTGTATTCTTCCATGAATATATTCTTTAGAAACATTGTGATTGCCGGATTATCTATGGCAATATCGTCATAGAGCAGTTTTACACCATTCTGTTTAGCGGCATTGCACAGCAAATCCAATCCAATACCGCCATAGCATTTTTTTCTATATGGAGCATAGACTATGATATCTGCGAGATAAAGCTTTCGATCACTATCGTAATGATAGGCAATCTCTCCAATAAAATGACCGGTGTTATCCTTTAAATATCTGTAATAACGTTTGCCCTCATGATTTACAATCCAAAAATCATACCATCCAAGCCATTCCTCTTTCGGAAAAGAAATTGTACCTCCCCATGCCAGGTTATACGACATGGTTTCCATATCTGCCATCATCTTTTGTCGAAACCAAAGATCTTCCAAAGACGGTGTATAAAGCGTGATGAGGCTTTCCCTTCGTCTTTCGTTAGTAAGATTACGTGTCCCTTTCCTTCACTATCCACTTTTTTATATTTTTGGTTCCTACTGTTTGGCTTGTGCGGTATTATCATTTTTATTCCACCTTCCATAAGTAAATGCACAATCCTTCCTCTTCCCGGATTATAACACCCTCATCGGTAAGTTTCTTCAATGCCGCCATATCCTTTTTTCTATAGAAATTTATATTACTATAAATTACTACCAAATTATTAAGAACTTGCACTGCTATATCTTTTCAAGGCCAATCTATAGCATATTCTTGTCAACATAAAAAATACTATCGATAATAAAACAATATCTATCGTATCAATCATTCCTACTTTTCCTAATAATTTTTCAGCCGGAACATTTGAAACTGTTGCAAGCGGTATAATATAGATCATTAAAATTCTTATCATTCCCTTATAAATATTTTGAGGATACTCCAGAAATTTCAACGCACTTAAAAACAGTTCATGCATCACTCCAATTTTTATAAAAATAATTGATAATATCATTATCAAGAACCATATTGAATAGCAGATAACAATAGCTGCTACTATATCAATAAAAAATATAATCACCTTTGCTACCGTTATTTTTGCTCCCACATGAAACAGTGCATATAGCAAAAGTGCAAATGAAAATATCACACTTGGTACTGCTCCAAAATAGAAGTATCTAAGCGATATATAAAACTGTGAACTACAAGGTTTCAGCAATATATAATCGAAGTCTCCACGCAAGACATACCTTTGGATTCTTGGTAAATTATTCATAAATAACATATAAATAATCGATGTTATAATCTGTGTTACTGCGACTAACACCAGCATTTCTTCACTATTCCAACCAGCTATAGCATTTGTATTTAGAAAAATAATCTTGAAAAAATATATATTTACAAAGATATTTAACAAACTGTCTATTATTTCAGCTATTAAATTCCCCCTATAATCTGACTCTCTTGCAAATGTGTTCACGATGAATCCTCTAAATACATTTATATGGAATCTTAGTTCTCGCATTTTATCCTCCAATAAGCTCGTAATGCTTAAACCCATTTTCCCATAACACTTCAAGAAGTATTCCTAAACCTACTATCCATGGTACAATAACATAGAAGTATCTAATCACCTCTGTCCTATCCGTTCCCATCAATAATGTTCGTGCCGGAAAATAAATCATATATTGAAATGGCATGTATCTACATATATTAGAAAATGATTCCGGTAATAGTGTGAGTGGAAATAAACCACCCGCCAAAAATTCAATCGCAAAAGTTAATGTATAATACCAACTTGAAATTTCATATATCCAAAAGCTCAAGAATCCAATCACCATTGCTATTTGGAAATAAAATACCATTGCCACCATTATTTCAACAAAAAATAAAACTATATCCACTCCGGATCCATAAAACATTTTACCTTTAAACAAGAAAGCAAAAATCACAATATAAATGATTGAGCAAAACAACATACTTTTACTTTTTTCAGCTATATATTTTACAAACGAATATCTAATATAATTGATTGGTTTACAAATAAAATGTTGTATTTCGCCACTCTGTATATCACCCATAATTTCAAATATAAAATTAGGTGTAATAATCATTGATATAAATCTAGCCAAAACTATATAAAGGAACATCTCTCCAAACTTCATTACCTTTATGCTATTTTCAGCTGTATATATGTCCCTCCATAGATAGTATAAAGCAATTACCGGTATGAATGTGCATACTAACTCTGCAAGAAATTCGAAACGATAATACGTTACCTGCTTCCACATCAGTCGATATACAGATAGATACTTTTTAAGTGTTTTCATGTCTCTTCTCCATCTTATAGAAGTCTCTAACTATATCTTCTGCACCTACTTCAGATATCATGATATTGTTTATATATTCATTGTCTGCCAACTTGTGTCTTAATACCGTAATATCATCTTTTGCAACCCTTAGTTTTACCAATCCCTCGCTATTTTCAAGCACTTCACCATATTCACTCCATAAAATATTTTCATTCTCGCTTCTTTTCTCAATAGATACCAGTACATCCTTCCCATGCTCTTTTACGAATTCAGAAAATTTTCCGTCGTAATATATTTTCCCTTTATCCATAAATATAGCTCTTTCACAAACAGCTTCTATATCACCCATATTGTGACTTGTCAAAATCACTGTTGCTTTATTATTGATACTATAGTTTTTAATAAACTCCCTGACTTCTTTTTGTGCTATTAAATCCATCCCTATAGTTGGTTCATCAAGAAATAGAATTTCCGGTTTATATAACAATGAACCAATTAATTCACATTTCATTCTTTCTCCGAGTGATAATGTTCTTACCGGGCTTTGAAGAATATCTTCAGCACCAATCATCTCAACCAGCTCACTTAGGTTCTTTTCATATTCTTTATCTCTTAACTCGTATATATCTTTTAGTAGTAAATAATTATCCTTCGCTGAAACATCCCACCAAAGTTGTTGTTTTTGTCCTAACAATAGTGTAATAGATTTCTTATAAGCTTTTTCCTTTTTGAAGGGATTATAATTTAAAACTTCAATTTTTCCTGTTGTTGGTAACAGCAAGCCGGACATCAACTTCATCATTGTAGTTTTTCCTGCGCCATTCTGCCCAATTACAGCAACACACTCTCCTTTATTGATTTGAAATGAGACATTATCAACTGCCACTTTCTCCAAATACTTTCTATGAAAAAAATTATCAAGAATTCGTTCCTGTTTTTCATAACGTTTAAAGGTCTTAGTTACCTGGTTTACTGAAATAGCGACCATATCGTTTAACTCCTTTTGTGCATTTTTATAATTATATCAAACCATGTCGCAATATGCCAAGGCTACCTCGCGGCATGTTGTTACCTCCATTATTTAATCCATTTTTCCCTCACAAATAAAGAATGATTAAATCACTCCTGCTTTTTCAAAATGTTTTTTAAGTATCTTTATTGCAACAAATGCTCCTATGCAAGCAAGAACAAAAGTTATCAAGCCAAATCCTACTGCCCACGAAACTTTGAAATAAGATAATGCTTCATTTATCCCCGCTTCGCTCATTTTCCATTTTGATGCTCTTTCCACAAAAGAAGCTGTTCCGAATAAAATTACAGGAATTACTGTTCCTAAAAAATCTGCTAATGCAAATGTCCCATATCCAATAATCATTCGTCCCTTGCTCTCATAATTTCCTATAATCAAATCACATATCATTCCACCGATTACAGCAAAGACTACATGAGGCAAATGTCCTCCTGACAATGCAATTAAACCAAGAAGCGTTCCTGATATTGTAAATACACCCTTCTTTTTAACTTTTACAGCCATAAGAATATAAACGGTAGCAGCTATCATAAAGCTAACTCCTGAAGCAATAAATCCTCCTATAACTGTTGTTGCCATAGCAAAGCTGGCTGCCATGTATATGACAATTCCAATTGCATTAAAAATTCCGATTGTAATAAAATCACGACCATTTAATTTGTTTTTCATAGTTGGTCTCCTAATAAATTTTCTGTATTACTATCACAAGAGTAATCATCAAAGCTCCTAATAGTCCAATCAATAAATCCGTTGTTCTAAACCGTAATTCTGTTAATGTAACCCTGTTTTCATCACTATCAAGTCCTCTAATGAGTGCTGAAGCTGACAGTTCATCTGAAATCTTAATCATTCTCATTAAAAGCGGAACAAGCGTATATTCCATATATTTAATTGGATGTAGCAACGGGAAAAATCTGCTTGTTACGATTCCTCGAATCTTCATATTCTCTTTTAATGCCTTAAATTCTATTTTTATATTTGGTACAAACCTAAGCAAAACACTAAAAGGTATACCAATGCTTCTTGGCACTTTCATTCTATTTAATGCTTCAAGCATTTCACTTACACTTGTAGTCTTTGTTATATATCCACCAAACATAGCGATTAAGGTCATTCTTGATGCAAAGTAAATAAACATATATATTGCAAATACGATGCTTGCTTTGCAAAACTTTCCAAGCCCTAACTCTATGCAATATAAAAGCACAAAAAACAAGATAAAGCGTAATGCTCTTTTCCACATTCCACTGTATACATACAGAAAAAAGGCGAAGACAATCAGTCCGAAAAGTAGAATTGTACCGCTTATAAAAAAGCTCGTAAAGGAAGCAATTGGAAGTAGAATAAGTTTTATTCTCGGATCTATAGTTTTTCTATCTGACAATCTCTCTACCTCCTCTCATTTTGTCTAATATGAGAAATTTATTACTTTCACTCATATTCAGAACCTTTTCTATTTTTCCATCTCCCATTACCCAGAGCCTGCTCACTGTGTTTGCTAAAAACTCAAAATCATGACTTATTACCAAAACTGTTGTCCCTTTTTTTAACTGTTCTTCAATCAGTTTTGCGACGGAAAGCATTGAGTCTTTATCACAACCTGATGTTGGTTCATCATAGATGAAAATCTTTGCCTGTTTCATCATTCCACAAGCTATTGTCAGTCTTTGTTTTTCTCCTCTTGATAAAGCAAACGGATGCTTATCAATGTATTTATCTAAGCCAAGTACACTCAAAATAGACTTTGCCTTTTGAGTATTTTCTTTTTTATCCTTACCCTCCATACCAAGCAGCATTTCATCAAGTACACTTTCCGAAAATAACTGATAGTCTGAATCTTGAAAGACAAAATATGACATAGCCATTAAATCTTTACGATTCAACTCTTTATCTTTTTCCGCCCATATTTTCCCCTCTTTTATCTTCTCTAGTCCTGAAATCACCCTTGCAAAGGTAGTTTTCCCGGTACCATTTAAGCCGATAAGACCAATAGCTTTTCCGCACTCCATATTGAAATCAAGATGATTTAAGATGTACTGTTTTTGCTTATTTTTAACCTTAGTTGTACTTGGGTAACAAAATTTCAAGCCTTTTCCACTAATACTTTCATCATTTAATTGATATGAATCTTTCTTCTCACTTATCCTGTATTCTTCTAATTCAAGAGTTCTTAGTCCATTTTCATCCCAAAACTTCCCTTCAAGATGGATAACTTCTTCCCGACTCAAATCCTGTGCAATTTCTCCATCTTTCATCAAAAGGAAACGGTCAAATAAAGACTTTACATAGTACAAACGATGTTCAATTAGAACAACCGTTGTTCCTTTTTTCTTTAATTTCTCCAAAATTAAAAACAAGTCAAATGTTGCTTTCATGTCCAAATTTGCTGAAGGTTCATCTAAAATTAAAACTTTCGGATTCATCGCATAGATGCTTGCAATAGCTATCTTTTGTTTCTGTCCGCTTGATAATTCAAAAACAGATTTTCCTTTCAGTTCCGGGATATCCAGCTCTGCATATACTTCTTCTACTCTCTGTTTGATTTCATCTCTTGATTTGCAGATAGTTTGAAGACCAAAAGCTATTTCTTCATCTGTAGTTGTCGTAAAAAACTGACTTCTTGGATCTTGAAATACAGTTCCTACAATATATCCTATTTCATGAAGTAATAATTTGCTTATATCTTTTCCTGACACAAAGGCTTTTCCTTGCATTTTACCTTTATAATAATGCGGAATAAGACCATTCATTATACTTCCAAGAGTGCTTTTACCACTTCCACTTTTCCCTGAAATTAAAACAAATTCACCCTTTTTAATTTCAAGATTTATATTTTTTAAAGCAGTTCGCCCATCTTCCCATTCATAAGAAACATCTTTTAGCAAAATCATGGTTATACCCCGTACTGAGCTTTCCATAATTTTGTGTAGTAACCATTTTTCTCAAGAAGTTCCCCATGCTTTCCTTTTTCAAGTAAATTGCCTTTTTGAAATACGAGAATTTGGTCAGCTTTTTGAATGGTTTTTAAATGATGAGCCACTACAAGTACAGTTCTATTCTTTGCAAGTTCTGTAATGGCATCTTGTATCAAAGATTCATTTACAGGATCAACATTACTTGTCATTTCATCAAGAATTAAAATAGGTGCATCCTTTAGAAAAGCTCTTGCAATAGATATTCTTTGTCTTTGCCCACCTGAAAGAAGCCCACCATTTTCTCCAATATCAGTTTCATAACCTTTTGGTAAACTCATAATGAAATCATGTATCCTTGCTTTCTTTGCAGCTTCAATGATTTCTTCTTTCGTTGCTCCTTTTTTACCTACCCTGATGTTTTCTTCAATGGTATTATCAAACAACTGAACATTCTGCATGACAATACTGATACGATCCAAAAGCTCATCATAAGGAATATCTCTTATATCAGTTCCTCCAAGTGTAATTTTCCCTTTATGCACATCGTAAAATCTTAAAAGCAAGTTGGTTATAGTAGTCTTTCCACTACCTGACTCACCAACTAAGGCTGTCACCCGTTTTTCAGCAATAGAAAAGCTCAATTTTTCCATTTTAAATTCATCTTTTTCGTAAGAAAAATCTATGTTTTCAAAAGCTATATCATTATCTTTCGGAACAATTCCATTCACTTTATCCGAGATTACATCTGCATATAAAATTCTTGAAAGTCGCTCGTAACTATCTACTGCTGAAATATAGTACATATAGTGTTGTTCCATAGAAGCGAAGGGCTTATAAAACTCTTTTGAAATTACTGCAAAGATAATAAAATTAAGTACATCAAGATTTCCCTTTACAACAAATATTGTTCCTGCAATTAAAAGAATTAAATATCCAATATCCAGTAAAAAACCAAATATAGATAATTGTTTTGCCTTGAATCTTGAAGCTGCTTTACTTGTTTCTCCAAACTTTTTTGTCTTATTCATAAGCTCATTATCCAAGCTCTTATTGTTTGAAAAACTCTTTAGTACAGGTATTCCTCTAACATATTCAACAAATAAGCTAACCATATCAAGAAGTGCTGAGTTGTTTTGATTTTCAATTCTTTCAGATTGCTTAATTGTTAGATATAGAAAGATAAGTGCAATCGGAACAGATACAGCCATCATAATGGCAAGTTTAAAATCAATACTTGCAAGACCAACAAATACGACTGCACCTATCAAAAAATCGCCAAACATTCTTGACCACATGTGTCCTACAACAAGGGACATATTATCAACATCTTTGTGTAAAATTGTATTGATTTCTCCCAATCTTTCATTTGTATAAAAACCTAAACTGAATTTCTTTAATTTGATAATCATGCGTTCTCTGATTTGCTGAACAATATCAAAACCTGCACTATGCTTTTTCATATCTGCAACCATATTACAAATACCTTTGAAGACTACAAGTAATCCAATCGCAATAAAATATTTATATAGGCTTGCTAAGCTCGCTCCATCAAAGATTTGGAACAGTATAGAAAATACGATAACAATCATAGCTATGGAGCTTAGTCCATAAAGGGCAAAGAATACACTTGATATAATCAAATCTCTCTTGCCGGTTTTTGTAAGTAGTTTTAACATTTCTCTAAACATTTTCTGTTACCACCTCCGTACACTCGCAATCCGCTCCGTTCCTTGCTCGTGAAAGACTTTCTTTGATACACTCGCAATCCGCTTTGCTACTTGCTCGTGAAAGACTTTCATCTTTCAAATTCCATCTATCTACCTTGTTCTGTGCTTCAACCATATCCTTATAAAAATCACATCTTTTCATCAGCTCTTCATGGCTTCCTGCATCAAGAACAACCCCCTTATCCATAACTATAATTTGGTCTGAATCTCTAATTGTATTTAGGTGATGAGCAATTGTAATGATAGTTTTATCCTTGCTTAAATCATCAATTGCTTCGCCGATTAGTCTTTCATTTTCACTATCAACAGCTGCCATTGCTTCATCTAATATTAAAATAGGTGCATTTTTAAGTATCATTCTTGCTATGGATATTCTTTGTTTTTCTCCACCGGATAACTTAACTCCCATTTCACCTACTCGTGTTTCATATCCATTTGGCAATGCTGAAATAAAGTCATGGCATCTTGCTTTTTTAGCCGCCTCTATGACTTCTTCTTTTGTTGCATTTAATTTTCCGATTGATATATTTTCAAAAATGCTTAAATCAAAAAGGATAACATCTTGCCCGACACTGCCAATCAGTATTGAAATATTTTCTTGACTATATTCTTTTATATCTTTTCCATTTATCAGTATTTGTCCTTCGTCTGCATCCCAAAATCCCATAAGCAAATTAGATACGGTACTTTTCCCACAACCGCTTGCCCCTACAAAGGCATTCAAGCTATTTTTCTTAAAAGTCAAATTGATATCTTTAAGCTCAAAACCATCTTTTCCGTATGCAAAATTCACATCTTTAAATTCTATGTTTCCAAATTCTAAACCTTGTTCTGTTTTTTTGTTTGGAAGTGGAACTGTTAAAACTTTTCCAATCGCCTTTAATGCCTCCCTAAACACAATAGAAAAATGTTGCAATGTAGCTGTCTTACTTATAGATGCAGTAAAAGCAGATGATAAAATTATTGCAAGAATAAAATTAGGTGTTGTAATATTTCTATAGTAAAGAAATATGCTTCCTAAAATCATGACAATTACCACTCCAATTTCCATAAATATGTCAATAAGTCCCATTGGAATTGTAATTGCTCCCATACTCTTTTTAACCCAGTAAATATATTCTCTTGCCGTTTTTAATGTTCTTTCACTAATCTCCTCTTCTTTAGCAAAAGCCTTAATCACAGAAATGTTTTTTACATATTCCATCAACTCTTCTCTCATCTTATTTTCATGATTAAAGTAAATCGAAAAGTTTTTATCCATTGTTTTCTGTGAAAGAACTTTTACCAAATACATGAGTGGAACTCCGACAATCATTCCAAGAGCAAGACGCCAATCCACAAAAATCATGGATATGAAAATGATAGTAGGCAGAAGTGTAACTGACATTATTTCAGGAAGACCATGGGCAAGGTATACTTCCACTTGCTCTACATCATGCTGAACGATGTTGGTAAGTTCCCCGGTATTATGTTCTTTGAAAAATCCTAAACTTAGTTTTTTTAAATGACTGATAATATCTAACCTAAGTTCTGTCAATTTTTCATAGGCTTTTTCATGGGCAACCTTTGTTGCAAAATAATAAAACACACCTTTTAATGCAAATGATATAAAGATTCCTAAGAAAATATATTTCAAATTATCTTCGCTAATATTGTTTGTAATTAAAGAACTAATCAAATATACGAGTAAGATTTGTGGTATCAAATCACATACTATTTTTAAAGCAAGAAGTAAACCCGCTAAACCATTTTTTCCAATCACTTTTTTTCTTAATTCTTTTTCCGGCATGAACAACACTCCTTTCAAAATCGAATAATATCGAATTTTAATTCAGTATTAAGGTTTAAAGTAAGACTTTGCTGATTACGCAAAGTCTATTTTTTAGTGCTGATTATAGGGATTCCACTCCCTTGTAATAACACCTTGCAATAAGTTTTAACATGTCTTTTGCCCACTTTTCACTTTGATAGTGCCTTGCTATTTCAAGAAGCCCCTCTGTAAAGTTACTGGCTAAAATATGAGCAAGCATTGGATCATATTCCTCTTTTGATTGTCTTTTTAAACTTACTTCAATATGAACCTGCATTTGTGATATGAGTTTTTGTTTTGCTTCTGTATGTTTCGTTCCTGAGCTTTTATCCATCAAAATAATTAACTTCTTACGCTCTTTTAAAAGTTCATGAATGTAGTTTTCTCCAGCTTCATCAAACCTTTCAGAAGCAGAACCTTTTTCCAAAGATTCTTCCTCATTAAAGGCTGACTCGAAATTTATATAAACTGAACTTACTACTGCATCAAACAAAACTTCCTTATTTTTAAAATAGGTATAAATGAGTGCCACAGGAATATCTGCTTCTTTTGCAATTTCTGTTAATTTGGCACCTCTATAGTCCTTTTTATAAAACACTTTTTCTGCTGCTTCAAGTATTCTATTTCTAACTTCTTCTTTTAATACTTGTGCCATAGCACACCTCTTTCTATGTTAATACTGAATTTATATTTAATAATAAATTATAATTCAATATTTGTCAAGATGCCTATAGAAAACATATCGACAACCTTTAAGAGCTTTAGATATTCTGCTTCACTACGCAAACTATCTCGTTTTGCAAGCTACATAATGTTATGAAAATCATTTATTTGCATTTTTATCTTCTTCTTTTCTCCAAACAAAAAAGGCGGTTAGATTTTACTCTAATCACCTTTTGATTCTATAACCTTGTTTATTCTATTTCATTACAACCCATTTGCCTGATTTGGTAGAGCCTTCTCTTTTAATCTTACCGTCTGCTCTTAATTTTTTTATGTGATAACGAACTCCGTCAAAAGAAACATTTAAATGTTCCGCAATTTGTTTTGCTGTAATATTTGGCTCCATCATCATCAATTCAATAATTCTATTCGATACGGATTTCTCAATTTTTATTTCTTGGGTAGTTTCTTGGGTAATACTACCATTAAACACCTTTAAAAACTCTGAATTTGTACCCATAACTGCGTTAGTATAGTTATCTTCTTCATTGTCCGGATAAAACTTAAGTTCAGGAGAACCATTTTCTAATAGTGCATCTTTTGCTCGCCTTATTCCTGATCCGTAAGACTCTATCAAATTTAATGAAAAGAACATATCTTTAAGTTCTTTATTAAGATACTGCCGTCTATCAAAACTTCTATCCCTATTAAGAGCTTCGATAGTTACAGGAGGAAGTGGTCTGTTATGGTTTACAAAAGAAATTCTATCCTTGTAAATATATATTCCTACAAATGGACGCTCTTTATAATTCACTTAATAAGTGAATTATAATATTTAGCAAAAACATAGTAATAATGGACGCTTTCATCCACTATCATGGTGTTACCACGAATAATTTAGGTTAAATATATACCAATTATAGTAGCTCTTATATCAAGAATAGCTTTTCACCTGTTCTACAAAATCTAAAATAAGCTCGGAAAAGCTATCTGCAATTTCCTCAAGGTCAGTATAGTCATTATTATATCCGCGTATCTTACCACTTTCCAAGTCTATAAATACAATGCTTCCGTCACCTAAGCCTCCGATAGGAAATGCTTTCCCGTGTTCACATTCACTCATATACTCCTCGTATGCTTCTTCAAAGAATGTATAGTTTTCTTCAAGCTCCTTCAAGTCAAAAATCCACGGTTCCGCCAAATAGCAACCTCCCAGGTTAAGAAGTAGCCAACGATACTCTGAGGGTATGGAAACATAATTTAATTCAAACTTTTTTATATTATCCTCAGACTCCGGCAGGATACCTTTTGTGAACACGCTTGCTTCGTAAGCCGCCTTAATCCTGTCAAAGTGTTTTTCTAAAATAATATTACACATTTTATCTCCTTAATGAAATTATAGATGCTTTATTTATTTAGATACTGACATTCCCTTAATCACTAGCTTATCCCTTAAAATGTAGTATTTTTTAGGAGATAAAAATAATATATCATTGCCTCTCCAACAATGCCACCGTCTCCGCATGCTTCGTATGACAAAAGCAATCAAACACCATCCCCTTTTCAAATCTATACCTTTGCTTCTTGAAAACCTCCAAATCCCTTGCCAGTGTCTCGGGATTGCAGGACACATATACCACTTTCTTCGGTTTCAGCCTACCTACTGCGGCTATGAACTCCTCTGTAGATCCTGTTCTTGGTGGATCTAGAATCACCACATCTATCTTTTCATTAGCTGCTGCCAAATCGTTTATAAATGCGGTTGCATCGGCATTATAAAATTTCACATTCTTTATATTGTTTATCTTGGCATTCGTGATGGCATCTTTGTGGGCATCCTTATTCAGCTCCACAGATATTACTTCCTTTACGGACTTTGACGCAATCAGCCCGATAGTACCTATTCCCGAATAGGCATCCAAAAGCAATTCATCCCCTTGCAAACCTGCATACTCTATTGCCTGAGAGTAAAGCTTTTCGGTTTGATCTCTGTTTACCTGATAGAATGACTTCGGTGAGATTTTGAATGTAAGTCCACAGAGTTCATCTGTGATATAGCCCTTGCCATACATCACTATTTCTCTGTCACCAAGCACCATACTGGTGTTTTTGTTGTTTATATTTTGAACTATTGTAGTTATTTCGGGATGTTCTCCTCTCAGTACCTTTATAAATGCATTCTTATTTGGGAATATTACATTTGAGGTCACCAAAACCACCATGATCTGACCGCTTTTCTTCCCTACACGTATCAGTACATGGCGCAAGAAGCCGAATCCGCTGTCCTCGTCATATGCCTTTATTTTAAATGAAACACACATTTTCTTGATGGTCTGTATGATACTTCCCGCCTTCTCATCTTCAATCAGACAGTTTTTTGTATCCACCACTTTATGTGAGTTCTTTTCATAAGTTCCTGCAATGATTTTCTTGTTTTCAAAGCCGAAAACCGCACTTACTTTGTTCCTATAATGATAGGGATTGCTCATGAAGACAATCCCGTCAAATTTGCCGTATTTTTTTATCAATGAATTTGCTGTGTCAAGTTTCTCCTTGACATGCTTATTGTATGAACTGTTTATATAATCGCAGCCGCCACATTTTTTGGCGACTGCACATTTTAGCTCTTTTGAAGCTTTTATATTTCTTTTGTTAATTCCTTCAGCCATGCTTTCTCTTCTTCACTAAGTCCATAGGATATGGAATCATAGACCTGCTTTTGATATTTATTATAAATCTCTATATCTTTCTTTGTCATTACATCTACCAATAGCGGTTCACTGTCTATAGGCGCCATGGTAAGGCTTTCAAATCCGAGGAAACCTTCCTGCTTTTCAATAACATTCATCAAAATTTCCATTCTGATACCATGCTTACCGCTTATATATACTCCCGGCTCATCACTCATTATCATTCCCGGCTCAAACTCAAGATTTCTGAATACATCTTTGTTTATCTTGTTTCTGATAGATGTAGGTGCTTCATGGACCGTATTTACAAATCCAACACCATGTCCGGTACCGTGATTATAATCAAGTCCATGCTCCCAAAGTGCCTCTCTTGCCTTTATATCAAGGCAAACACCTATTGCTCCTCTCTTAAATGTAGTATTTAAAAGTCTGAGCATACCGATGGTTACCAAGGTATAATGAAGCTTCTCTTCATAGGTATTTTCTCCAAGAGAAATTGTTCTTGTTACATCTGTGGTACCGTCCTTATATGTAGCACCTGAATCAAACAGGTATAATCCTCTAGCTTCCAGCTCTTTTGCAGTCTCATATTCAGCCTCATAGTGAACTATTGCACCGTTTTCGGCATAACCTGATATAGTCGGGAAGCTTAAATCAAGGAAAAGATCATCCCCTCTTCTTAAATTATCAAGATAGTCTGATGCTGTCTTTTCTGTAAGCTTGGCACCGTTTTTTACCTGCTGCTTTATCCAATACATATATTTAGCCATATATACGCCGTCTCTGATATGAGATTTTTTCATATTTGAAACCTCAACATCATTTTTTATATTCTTCAGATAGGTTACAGGGCTTAATACACTGTAAAGTTTGTTTGCATTTTCTTTTTTACTTATAGAAATAAATGTCTTGTAGCTGACATCCGCCTCATCAAACATTATCTGTTTGTTTTTAATACCTGCCACAGTTTCATCAAAACTCTCATATGACTTTATATCTATTCCGTTCTCATCCAAATATGCCCTTACTTCATCACTTAGCGCCTCATCCTGAATAAATAATGTCGCCTTGTCACTCTCAAGTATAAAATAAGACAGGAAAAGCGGATTGCATTTTATATCAAAGGCTCTAAGATTAGTTAGCCATGCGATATCGGATAATGAAGATACTATCAAAAGATCTCTACCCTTCATTCTTTCTCTTACTTCACTTATCTTTTTTGCCGCCGACTTTCCTGCATACTTCTCTTCTAAAATAAACACTTTTGTATGTGGTCTCTCCGGTCTGTCAGTCCAAACCTCATCAGTAATTTCTTTACCGATTGCAAGCTTTACACCTTTTTTTACAACTTTGCCTGCAATTACTTTTCCTTCCGAGAAGCTTAGAAGTGAACCGTTAAATCCGAGTACTTCATCTTTTTTCATCTTTTCTTCCAAGAGTTCATCAAGATTAGGTACTCCGAACTCTCCCATTTTCATAAGAGTTATTCCGCTGTCTTTGAGCTCGCTTTCCGCCTGTAAAAAGTATCTTCCGTCTGTCCAAAGATATGCTTCTTCCTTCATTACAAGGAGTGTACCCGCACTTCCTGTAAAACCGCTTAAAAATCTCCTGCATTTGTCATATTCTGTAGGATATTCACTTTGATGTGCATCAGAAGAAGGGGATATCCATGCGTCTATCCCCTCTCTTTGCATTACTTTTCTTAAATTAACAATTGTCTGTTTCATAATGCTCCTTTATATTAAACATTTATAAAGCCAAATTTTACCAATGCATTAAAAACTCCGTCATCCGCTATATTTTCGGTGACATAGTCCGCATATTGTTTTAGTTCCTCTATTGAATTGCCCATGGCTATACCAAGTCCCGATTCCTCCAAGATTTCCTTATCATTCATAGAATCTCCGAATGAAACCGTATCTTTTAAATCGACACCGAAGTAATTACATAGGCGTTTTAGTCCTTCCGCCTTGCTTGCAACCTTTTCTACAACATCGGCTCCGAACATTCCGGCAAAGAGCGGCAGTTTCAAAGTTGGAAATTTCTTTTCTATATCCTTTGCACCTTCAACCGGTCCTATATAAGTCAATGTTCTTATGGGCAGGTCAAATAATTCTTCAGCCGGATAAAACTTTCTAAAATGTTGTCCCCACCTTTTAAAATCATATGCATCAATTATATGCGGATTGAAAAAATAATCCTTATCTTCAAGGGTAAGGCCAATAGAGCATTCCTTGCCCTCTACATACTTTGCCAGACCTCTTAAAACATCCTTATCAAAGAAATGTTCAAAGATTTTTTCTTCTCCCACCTTTACCAATGTACCGTTAAGACCTATTACAGCATCAGGCTTTACTATATCAACGAATTGCTTACTGTCGCTGTTTTCAGGATTTCTACCTGTAGCAAGGACTATGATATGCCCCTGCTCTCTTAGCTTTTCTATAGCCAAAAGAGCTGAAGGGGTTATCTTATAATCTTCATGATTAAGCAATGTCATATCAATATCAAAACTGAAAATCTTTTTATTTTGCATTATCCAACCTTAATTTACTCAAATGCCAAATATCTCTTACATATTCTTCAATGGTTCTGTCGGATGAGAACTTACCTACATTTGCAGTCTGTGTAAGTGCCATCTTTGCCCATCTCTTCCTATCTCTGTAAGCCTTATCAACTTCTTCATGAGCCTTGGCATAACTTCTGAAATCCTTCAATATGAAATATGTATCGGCTCTGTCATGACCACTATTCTTTAAGAGTGAATCATAGATTTCTCTAAACTCCTCAGTATTGTTTGGAGAATAGAATCCGTTTACAAGCTGCATAAGTACAGTTCTGATCTCACTGTCACTGTTAAAAATAACCATCGGATCATATTCATGATTCTTCTCATATGCAATAACTTCATCCGAAGAAAGTCCGAAGATAAATGCATTCTCCTGACCAACTTCTTCAACTATCTCGACATTTGCACCGTCCATAGTTCCTATAGTAGGTGCACCGTTGAGCATAAACTTCATATTTCCGGTACCTGAAGCCTCTTTACTTGCAGTAGAAATCTGTTCACTGACATCAGCTGCGGCAAAGATTATTTCGGCATTTGATACTTTGTAATCTTCTATGAATACAACCTTTATCTTATCATTTATGCTCTTGTCATTATTGATAACATCAGCAACGGAGTTTATAAGCTTAATTGTCTGCTTTGCTCGTCTGTATCCTGCAGCCGCCTTGGCACCGAATATAAATGTTCTCGGATACATATCGAAGTTATCACCATTTTTAAGCTTATTATAAAGATACATTACATGTAAAATATTTAAAAGCTGACGCTTATACTCATGCAATCTCTTTACCTGTACATCAAAGATAGAATCCGGATTTATATCTACCCTGTTATGTTCCTTGATATACTTCACAAGTCTTAATTTATTTTGATACTTTATCTCCATGAACTCGGCCAGAGCTGTTTCATCATCCAAATAATCCTTAAGGCCTGCCAAAAGCGGTAAATCAGTAATAAACTTATCTGTTCCAAGCTTCTTTGTAATCCAATCTGTTAAGAGAGGATTTGCATGAACAAGGAATCTTCTTTGAGTAATACCGTTTGTCTTGTTGTTGAACTTATCAGGCATCATCTCGTAGAAATCTTTCAACTCCTGATTTTTTAAAATCTCGGTATGAAGTCTTGCAACACCGTTTACGGAAAATCCTGCTACAATAGCCATATAAGCCATTCTTACCTGGCCGTTGTAAAGTATTGCCATGTTCTTTTCTTTTTCTGCAAAATTATGTGGGTATCTTGCTCTTATCTGCTCAACAAATCTTCTGTTTATCTCATCTACTATTTGATAAACTCTTGGAAGCAGTGATTTAAACAAGTCTATAGGCCACTTTTCAAGCGCCTCCGCCATTATTGTATGGTTTGTATATGCCATACACTCTGTAGTAATCTTCCATGCCTCATCCCAGCTTAAACCTTCCTCATCCAAAAGAAGTCTCATAAGCTCAGGTATTGCTACTGTAGGATGAGTATCATTTAACTGGAATACCACTTTCTTTGGCAAATCATGTATATCGCTGTGATTTTCTTTAAACTTGTCAAGCGCTCTTTGAAGGCTGGCTGAGATAAAGAAATACTGCTGCTTTAATCTAAGTTCCTTACCTGCATAGTGATTATCGTTCGGATAAAGTACCTCTACCAATGTCTTTGCAAGATTCTCCTGCTCAAGCGCCTTTTGATAATCTCCCTTATCAAACTGCTCAAGGCTGAAGTTTGTAATAGCCTCGGCATCCCAGATACGAAGTGTGTTTACCATTCCGTTCTCATATCCCAGTACAGGCATATCATAAGGAATAGCTCTTACAGAACCGTAGTTTTCCTGTATAAACTTTTCCTTACCGTCTACATTTTCAACTCTTACATTTCCACCGAATTTTACTATATAAGAATATTCACTCCTCTTTATTTCAAAAGGATATCCGTTTTTGATCCAGTTATCCGGAACTTCCTTTTGATATCCGTTTTCTATTTTTTGCTTAAACATACCGTAGCGGTATCTAATGCCGCAACCGTATGCAGGATAATTAAGAGTTGCAAGCGAATCAAGGAAGCATGCGGCAAGTCTTCCAAGACCGCCGTTTCCAAGTGCCGGATCGCTCTCCTGGTCTTCTATATCTGTCAGATCAAAACCAAGCTCATCTAAAACTTGGGCAATTTCTTTTCTTGCTCCGAGATTTATTATATTATTACCGAGTGCCCTACCTATCAAAAACTCCATTGACAAATAGTAAAGAATTTTTGCATCCTGAGCGTCATAAGCCTTATGTGTTGCTATCCACTCATCTATGACAGTATCTTTTATGGCGTAGGAAAGAGCATAGAAAACCTGCTCTTTACTCGCCTCATCTATAGTTTTTCTGTATAATACCTTTACATTATCCTCTATAGCTTTTTTTAATTCCTTAGCGTTCATCATCGTAAGTATATCTAACCTTTCTTACTCACTCCAAGGGATGTATTTTCTCCGTTCAAGTTCCAATCCTTAGTGTATCCCTCTACATTGTTATATACTATCTCATCTGCCAATGTGTCGTTCTTGATTACTGCTTCATTTTTCTTTATTATTTCAGCAATTCTCTCATTTCCTGTCTGTGAAAGCACGATATGATCAACTACCTCAAATCCCGCTTCCTTTCTCATAGTCTGAATTTTTGAAATAAGCTCTCTTACAAAACCTTCTTCAATAAGTGCTTCATCAAGTCTTATATCAAGTACAACTGTAGTCTTATTGTCGGCTTCTGTTACAAAGTCATCATTCTTTGCAGTTTCGATAAGCAAATCTTCTCTTCCAAGGCTTACCTTTTCACCGTCAAAGTCAAAGTCTACACTTCCGGTTTCATTCAAAGACTTCATAGCCGCATGTCCGTCAAGTGAAGCAAGTGCCTCTTTTATCTTTCCTAAGAGCTTACCGTACTTAGGACCTACTGTCTTTAACTGTGGCTTAAATGAGTAGCTTACAAATTCTTCTACATCATCCTTAAACTCTACAGCCTTGACATTTAGCTCATCCTCTATAATCTCTACATAGAATGGATCAAGTACAGTCTCAGCCTTAACATACATATTTCCGATAGGCTGACGGTTCTTTATATTAGCCGAATTTCTTGCAGCTCTACCAAGTACTACTATATCAAGTACCTCGTCCATGCTTACCTCAAGGTCCTTGTCGATAAAATCTTCATTGACAGTAGGGAAGTCTGTTAAGTGTATACTTTCCGGAGCATTCTTATCTACGCTTCTTACAAGATTTTGATAAATCTCTTCTGTCATAAAAGGTATCATAGGTGCAGCTATCTTTGAAAGAGTTATAAGGGCTGTGTAAAGTGTCATATAGGCATTTACCTTATCCTGCTCCATTCCCTTTGCCCAGAATCTCTCTCTACATCTTCTTACATACCAGTTACTCATATCATCTGTGAAGCTCTGTAGTGCTCTTGCAGTCTCTGTTATCTTATAGTTATTCAAATAGTCATCAACTGTCTTTACCAATGTATTAAGCTTTGATAAAAGCCACTTATCCATTACACTAAGCTTGTCATACTCCAAGCTGTACTTCGTAGGGTCAAAGCTGTCGATATCCGCATAAAGTACATAAAATGCATAAGTATTCCAAAGTGTACCGAGGAACTTTCTCTGTCCTTCCTCAACGGCCTTGTCATGGAATCTGTTTGGAAGCCATGGTGCCGAATTCACATAGAAATACCATCTGATAGCATCTGCACCGAACTTGTTAAGTGCATCCATAGGATCTACGGCATTTCCCTTTGACTTACTCATCTTTTGACCGTCTTCATCCTGTACATGTCCCATTACAATAACATTCTTGTACGGAGCCTTATTAAATATAAGTGTAGATATGGCAAGAAGTGAATAGAACCAACCTCTTGTCTGGTCTACAGCCTCTGAAATAAAGTCGGCAGGGAACTGCGCCTCAAACTTCTCATGATTTTCAAAAGGATAGTGGTGCTGTGCAAAAGGCATAGAACCTGAATCAAACCATGCATCAAGCACTTCAGGAGTTCTTTTCATTTCCTTGCCGCACTCAGGACAGGTGATTGTCACAGCGTCAATATAAGGTCTGTGAAGTTCTATATTCTCAGGACAATTTTTTGACATTGACTTTAACTCTTCAATACTTCCGATACTGTGCATATGTCCGCACTCGCAAATCCATACATTAAGAGGTGTTCCCCAATATCTGTTTCTTGATACCGCCCAGTCTTGAATATTCTCAAGCCAGTCACCGAATCTTCCCTTTCCGATACTTTCAGGAATCCAGTTGATTGTATTGTTATTTCTTATTATATCTTCTTTTACCGCTGTCATCTTTATGTACCAAGATTCTCTTGCATAGTAGATAAGCGGTGTATTACATCTCCAGCAATGTGGATAGCTGTGTTCAAATACAGGTGCATCAAAGAGCTTTCCGTTCTCATCAAGATCTTTTAATACAAGCTTGTCGGCATCCTTTACGAAAACGCCTTCCCACTTTGTTTCCTTTGTAAGATTACCTTGAGCATCTACAAGCTGAACAAATGGAAGATCATAGTTTCTACCAATTCTTGAGTCGTCCTCACCGAATGCAGGTGCGATATGTACTATACCTGTACCGTCTGTAAGAGTTACATAGCTGTCACATACTACAAACCATGCTTTACCCTTTACATTAAGTCCGCCCCAAAGCGGCTCATACTCAATGCCTTCAAGCTCCTTACCCTTATAAGTCTCAAGTACAGTATAGTCCTCTTTTAAAACAGTTTCAACCAATGCACTTGCGAGAATATAAGTATAATCTCCCTGCTTTACCTTAACATAATCTTCGTCCGGATTTACACAAAGAGCCACATTACTTGGTAAAGTCCAAGGTGTTGTAGTCCAAGCCAGGAAGTAAACATCCTCATCCTTTTTCTTGAATCTTACAATAGCGGATCTTTCTTTTACATCCTTATACCCCTGAGCTACCTCATGACTTGAAAGCGGTGTTCCACATCTAGGACAGTACGGCACTACTTTAAATCCCTTATAAAGAAGTCCCTTATCCCAAATCTGCTTTAGCGCCCACCACTCGGACTCTATATATGAGTCATGATATGTAACATACGGATCGTTCATATCCGCCCAGAAACCTATAACATCTGAGAATTCCTCCCACATGCCCTTATATTTCCAAACCGACTCTTTACACTTCTCGATAAAAGGTGCAACGCCGTAGTTCTCTATCTGCTCTTTTCCGTTAATTCCAAGCTCTTTTTCAACTTCTATCTCTACAGGAAGTCCATGGGTATCCCAACCGGCTTTTCTTGGAACCTTATAGCCCTTCATAGTTCTGTATCTTGGAATCATATCCTTGATAACTCTGGTTAAGGCATGACCGATATGCGGCTTTCCGTTTGCTGTCGGCGGTCCGTCATAGAACATATATGTAGGAGCATCTTTTCTGTCTTCGATACTCTTCTCAAAAATATGGTTTTCACGCCAAAACTTT
The DNA here is from genome assembly GCF_000512995.1 of Lachnoanaerobaculum sp. MSX33. NCBI lineage: Bacteria > Bacillati > Bacillota > Clostridia > Lachnospirales > Lachnospiraceae > Lachnoanaerobaculum > Lachnoanaerobaculum sp. MSX33. The sequence goes on from NZ_AZXX01000066.1 coordinate 22,057, forward strand.
TCAACTTCTCTTTCTCTCTCTACAAATTTAAGGTCTGTAGGCACTTTCTTATACATAAAAATCCTTTCCTTGTAAGATGATTATAAAAAAAGCCTGCCCTGTAACAGGACAAGCCAAAACTTATATACCACCTTTACAACATACTATCATATGTGTTCCTATAACGGGGAAACCGGCACATCCTACTCTTAATTCAGATTGCAACTCGGGAGTGATTTTCATCCACCGCTCCGTATCGGTCTTACACCGTCACCGACTCGCTGAAACTTCTGCCAAGGATTACTCTCTCCGTCTTTGTTTTTATTTTATAACCGGTTAATATTATAATCATTTGTAGATATTATGTCAATGGCACAAAGGCTTAAATCCCCCTAATACTTTCCTATCATAATCTATATATCAATATATGTCTAATTCATTTATAAGACCTTTCTAAAACTCCGGTATGCATATTTGTTATGGCCCCTATTCCATTTTTTCTGAATAATAAACAGAAATTTTTGTCTAAAATCCGTGTTTTTGTAACCTAAATTTTTTATAAATATATTAGCTTTGTTTTTTATTTATTATTTCCTTTCTTTATATTTTTTTTATATTTTTTCCATATTATGGACACAATTATTTTTTATATTATAAGAGCATTAGCGATGGCTAGTGCAGGTTTCAGAATTACTGGAACTACAAAGCTTTTTCATACTCATACCGGACAGTTTAACTGTCCGGCCCCCCTAAAAATGTTAAAACCACCTATTCCCAAGGTGGTTTTTTTATGTTTGAAGCAGCATATAAAACTATTTTAATATACTAAATGCGGTAAAATATTGAAACTATTTTCACACTTCTATTCTTCTACTAAAAAAGAGGAGCTCAGATATCTAAACTCCCCTTTTAAAATCAATATTATGCAGTCATTGCAATTTTTCCGTCAACAACTTGTATAACCTTAGTTGGGCACTTTGCCACACATTTTCCGCAATTTGTACATTTGGAATAGTCTATCAGCGCTACATTTCCGTTCATATGTATTGCGTCATCCTCACAAGCCTTTACACACAATGTACATGCAATACAGCCCACCTCACATACCTCTTTGACCGCTTTACCCTTATCCTGTGAATTACACTGTACAAAAGTAAATGTCTCATAAGGTACCAAGTCTATAAGTTTCTTAGGACAGGCCTCAACACATTTTCCACATGCTACACATTTCTCTCTGTCCACCAACGCAATACCGTCCACTATATGTATAGAATCAAATTCGCACACCTTTACACATGATCCGAATCCCATACATCCGTAACTGCAGGCTTTACCGCCCTGTCCGGGAACATTCATAGCTGAATTACAATCTGTGATACCGAAATATGTAAAGTTTTGTTTTGTTTTATCACAAGTTCCCTTACATTTTACAAATGCAACCTGCTTTACGGCCTCACCTGCACTTACTCCCATTATCTCACCGATAATTTCAGCTACAGGCGCTCCACCTACAGGACATTTATTTACAGGTGCTTCACCTGCCGCAATAGCTTTTGCAAGGCCGTCACAACCCGGATATCCGCAACCACCACAGTTATTTCCCGGTAATGCATCTCTTACAGCTATTTCTTTTTCATCCACTTCCACTTTAAACTTCTCACTGGCAACTCCAAGTAGGAGACCAATAAGAATGCCGACTATACCAACTACTGCCGCCGCAATAATTACTCCATTCATATTCTTTCCTCCTAAATAAGTCCTGAGAATCCGGTAAAGGCAATTGCCATAAGACCTGCTGTAATAAGTACAATAGGCATACCTGATACTACATGAGGTATATCATTATTTTCAATTTTCTCTCTGACACCTGAAAGCAATACTATAGCCAAAGCAAATCCGCTTGCAGTACCCACTCCGTATACAAGGCTTTGTGCAAAATTGTATTCCTTTGCAACATTGTCAAGAGCAACACCCAAAACCGCACAGTTGGTTGTAATAAGAGGAAGGTACACACCCAGAGCCTCATAAAGTGAAGGCATATTTTTCTTTAATACCATCTCAACAAACTGTACCAAAGCCGCTATAACAAGAATAAATACTATAGTCTGCAAATACTCAAGTTTAAGCGGAATCAAAATATGTGTATAAATAAGGCTGGCCGCCATACTTGAAAGAGTGATAACGAATATAACCGCAGCACCCATACCTACAGAAGTTTCAGTCTTTTTTGATACACCGAGGAAAGGACAAAGTCCCAAAAATCTGCTAAGCACTACATTGTTTACCAGTGCCGCACTAATCAAAAGTAAAATCAGTTGAGTCATTATTTACCCTCCCCTGCATTAGCTGCATTTTCCTTCTCAGCCTTTGCCTTAGCAAGAGCCTCTTCTTTCTTTCTCTTTGCCTCAAGTTCCTTTTCTTCTATATCCTTATCAATAGCATTGTGATTGTGTGCCTTACTTTCACCAAAGCATGCCGAACAGTTTCCGCCACAAGCTATATCAGATGACATACCTGTATTTGTAGCACTTGGAGCCTTAAAGTAATTTTGTAAAGCCGACAAAAGTGCAAGTACAAAGAATGCACCCGGAGCAAGTACAAGTATTGAAATAGTAAAATCGGTAGGTATTATCTGATTGTTGTTAGGTAAAGCAATAAGTCCCTTAAATATAGTTCCGGCACCGATAAGCTCTCTTACAAAAGCTATGCAGGAAAGTGAAAGCGTAAATCCGATTCCCATTCCAATTCCGTCAAAGAAAGACGGAATTGCAGGATTCTTTGAAGCATAACTCTCCGCTCTACCAAGAATAATACAGTTAACAACTATAAGCGGTATATAAATACCGAGTGATTTATAAAGTTCAGGTGTGTAACCCTGCATCAAAAGCTGTACCACCGTAACCAAAGATGCAACGATAACTATAAACGCAGGGATTCTCACTCTGTCAGGTATTATATTTCTCATTGCAGAAATAATTAAATTTGAAAACATCAAAACGGCTGTTGTAGAAAGTCCCATACCTATAGCATTTACTACAGATGTTGTAACCGCAAGTGTAGGACACATACCTAACATCAGAACAAAGGTAGGATTTTCTCTGAATATACCGTTATATAAACGCTCTAAACTCTTGTTCATATTTCCTCCTTATTCCAATATTGAATTAAAGTAAAGCGCTGCATTGACAGCATTGGTAACAGCTGTACTTGTGATGGTAGATCCGCTTATAGCCGATATCTCATCATCTGCACCTGCAGCACCCTTTACAAGCTTGAATTCTTTTGTATTTTTATTTGCATACTGACCGTAGAAAGACGCTTCCGCCGCTCTCATACCAAGACCCGGTGTCTCTTCAAGTGTAAGGAATGTTATTCCGACCACAGTACCGTCAGACTTTATGCCTACGGATATTTGTACCGTACCGTTATATCCGTCTTTTGATGTTGATGTTATAACTCTGCCTATATTATTTCCGGACTCATCCTTTGCGGTAACAACTTCATCAATATTTGAATGTCCGAAGCCCTTACCTGCAATTTCATCTGCCGTCTCCGCTATCTTTGCCGTATCGGCTTCATTCTCCTCAAAATCCTTAGCCTCCGGGAAAACAACAGCATAAGCCTCATTCTTTGCCGCCTTTGCCGCAGCCGCTATAGGAGCCTTAGTTATATCGTATACAAATCCCAATACAAGGCCCGAAATAAGGGTTATAGCAAATAAAATAATCGCATCTTTTACAAATCCTGATTGTTTTTTCATGCCTTCTTTGCCTCCCTTCCAAATGCCTTCGGCAATGTTGCCTTCTCTATAAGCGGAGCCACTACATTACCGATAATGATAGCATAGGAAACTCCCTCAGCATTGCCGCCGAATAATCTGAATAAACCTGTAAGTATACCGATAAATATTGCAAAATACACCTGTCCCATTTTTGTAACAGGACTGCTTACATAATCTGTTGCCATAAAGAACGCACCGAATATAAGACCGCCGCTGAGCACATGGTATAAAACTGTTGTAGGATTGTAATCACCGAATAAGAATACAAATACAGCCACTGTAGCAATATATATAAGCGGTATTCTAAGAGAAATAACCTTTCTTACCACAAGATAAATTGCACCGATAAGTAAAGCAATAGTTGAAACCTCTCCTATTGTTCCCGGTATCCTACCGAGGAAAATATTTACAAGATCATACTGCTCAAGTGCATCTGTAATTCCCTTTGCCTTTAAGAATGCAAGAGGCGTAGGTGTAGATGATGAATCATAGTTCATAGCCACAGAACTGAAATTTGTCATACTTCCGGCAAATGATATAAGCATAAAGCATCTTGCAGCCAAAGCCGGATTCATAAAGTTTTGACCAAGTCCGCCGTAAAGCTGTTTTACAACAATTATTGCAAATACACCGCCGAGTATAGGCATCCAAACAGGAATCTGAGGCGGCATATTAAGAGCCAATATAAGTCCGGTAACCACAGCGGAAAAATCTCCGATAGTTACAGGCTTATTCATTACTTTTTCGTATAAATATTCAGCAAGTACACATGCAAGAACTGTACATATAACCACTATAAGCGCAGATAAACCGAACTGAAAGCAACCGAATGCCAAAGTAGGTATCATTGCAATACAAACATCCTTCATGATATTTGCTGTGGATGAATTATCCCTTACATGAGGAGATGATGAAACATTAAATTTGCCTGCCATTATTTCCCCTCCTTCTTTGCCGCTTCAGCTCTTCTCTTTGCTGCAACAGCCTGACGCATATATTTAAATCCTTGAGTAAGTGGTCTCTTTGCAGGACATACATAAGCACATGAGCCACATTCAACACATTCCATACCGTTTAACTTTTCGAATCCTTCAGTGTCATCCTTTAACGCCTTATCCATCATAAGAACAGGCACAAGAAAACTTGGACACACATCAATACATCTTCCGCATTTGATACATGGTGTTTCAGGATTTTCCTCAACTTCATCTTCCACAAAAGTTGTAATTGAAGATGATGACTTGGTAACAGGAATATCAAGAGTAAACAAAGCCTGTCCCATCATAGGTCCGCCTGAAAGCACCTTTTTAGGCTCAGTCTTGAAACCGCCTGCCGCTTCAATAAGTTCCTGATAATTGGTTCCCGTTCTTACTTTAAAGTTTTGCGGAGTAGTAACGGCATCACCTGTTATAGTTACAATCCTTCTGATAAGAGGTGTAGACTCGGCTACCGCATTATATATTGAAATAACCGTATCCGTATTGTCAACAATACAGCCTACATCTGCAGGCAAAAGACTTGAATTTAGCTTTCTTCCTGTACAAGCAAAAATCAGCGAACGCTCACCACCCTGCGGATACTTTGTATACAGCTCCACAACCTCTATTTTCGATTCGTTTTGTACAAGTTTTTTAATTTTCGCAATAGCTTCAGGTTTGTTATTTTCAATACCTATAATGCCTTTTGCATTCGGGAAAAGCCCGAGTATAATCTTTAAGCCTTCCACCAGCTTTTCAGGTTCTTCCATCATAAGTCTGTAATCACTTGTAAGATAAGGCTCACATTCCGCACCGTTTACAATGATGTAATCAATCTCATTTTCGTTCTTTGGTGAAAGCTTTACATGTGTCGGGAAAGCAGCTCCTCCGAGTCCGACAATACCTGCGTCTTTCACTATTTTTCTGATTTCATCTTTAGAAAGTTTTGTATAATCTCTTTTTTCTCCAAAACCTTCTACGGCACGATATTCCTTATCATTCTCAATGATAATAGAATTCACCATTGAACCGTTTGCCACTCTTCTGGGTTCAATCTTTTTCACTTTTCCGGACACCGAGCTTACCACATTGGCTGATATGAATCCCCCCGCCTCTGCGATGATTTGTCCGACCAGCACTTCATCTCCGACAGCCACCAAGGGTTTTGCAGGTGCACCGATATGTTGGCTTAACGGGAACACCATTTCAACTCCATTTGGTTGTAGTACCGTTATCGGATGTTCCATTGAGAGTTCCTTGCCCTCATATGGATGTACACCACCAATAAATGTAGCTAATCCCATATTTTTCTCCTCTTCTATTCGGGTAATTAAATGTAAGAAATCAGGCAGTAATTTGTGTAAAACAAGTTAAATTAATTGTCAATTTTTAGATTATTTTCAAGCAATTTATAATCTCCTGACGCACAAATAGACCAAGAAACCAAGACAACTCTTAGCCTTTCGGTATACTGCCGTTTGAAGCATTTTTCACCCTCATTTTCTTTAATTATACCATATTTGTACAAAGTTACAGACGATTTTCAAGGATTTATATTGTATTTTTTTGTATACATCCTTTTGCATTACGGAAAGCAAGGATTTTTTACAAATATTTATTAATAAAATTCTCTCTATCTCTGCATTAATATGTTACTTCCAGTCTATAATTTTATACAGAAAAATTCAATCTAAATAAAAATAATATAGCAAAAATATTTTTTTGCCAAATAAAAAACTCCCACCAAATTCAGAATTCGGTAGGAGCAAATGTTACATTTTATCCGGTGCTTCTATTCCAAGCAAATTTATAGCGGACTCCAACAATTCTTTTGTAAGAAGAATTGTTGCAAGGTATCCTTTTTTCTTTTTCTCATCAGCTTCAGAAAGTATCTTTATTTCATGATAGAATGAGTTGAATGTATTTGAAACCGCATAAATATACTGACATATTTTATGTGGTGCAAGTTCATTCCATGCAGATTTCATAACTTCATTAAACTGTGACAATTCCATATAAAGCTTTTTATGTATATCTTTCACAGGAACTGTTAAATCACTCAAACTCACCTTTTGTGAGCTGCTCTCATAGTATTTTTCAAGTATAGACTTTATTCTGACTATTGTATACAGAATATAAGGTCCTGTATTTCCCTCAAATGATATAAATCTGTCAATATCAAATATATAATCCTTTGCAGCCTGATTGCTTAAATCACCATATTTAATAGCCGCAAGTCCTACAATCTTTGCAGTATTTCTTGCTTCCTCATCGGATACATCTCTTGATTCCTTTATCTTTGCAAATACGGCATCCTCAATATCCTTAATAACAGTCTCAAGGCGAACCACTCCGCCGTCTCTGGTCTTTAAAGGCTTTCCGTCTTTACCGTTTATTGTACCGAATCCGATATATTTAAGTTCATGATTTGGAGGAACTATTCCTGCAATTCTTGATACTCTGAAAAACTGTGTATAGTGAAGTTCCTGTCTCTTATCCGCAATATAGATATATTCATCTGGTGAATAAAGCTTTTCTCTTTCCACCAAAGTACCGAGATCCGATGTGGCATAAAGTGCCGCACCGTCGGATTTTCTTATTATACAAGGTGGCAATTCCTTCTTATCGCCTTCCATAGCTATATCCACTACCAAGGCACCTTCAGAAACTCTTGCAATTTTTCTGTCTTCCAAATCTTTAATCAAATCCGGTATATAAGGATCGGCATCAGACTCACCCTTCCAGAGATCAAAGTCTACCAAAAGTGAGCTGTAGTTTTTCTTTAAGTCCTCTACGGATACATTAATTATATGCTTCCAAATCTCTCTGTACGGTCTGTAACCTTTTTGAAGTTCCAAAGTGGCTTCCTGTGCTCTTTGCTTAAAATTCTCATCAACCTTTGACTTTTTTGAAGCCGCAGGATATATTTCTTCCAAATCATTTAAACTGAAAGGCGCTTCCTTCGGGCACTCTCCGTCATAGTTTTCCTTAAAATAAACAAGCTCAGGTTTTCTCTCTCTAAGCTCTTCTATTATAAGCCCCATTTGAAGCCCCCAGTCACCAAGGTGCACATCCGCAATCACCTCATTACCGAAGAATCTTCCCATTCTTTTTAAACTCTCTCCGATGATCGCAGAACGTAAATGTCCGATATGAAGAGGCTTTGCAACATTTGCACCGCCGTAGTCGATTATTATTTTCTTTGCAGGATTATCAAGCTTTATGCCATACTTCTGTGAGTTTGACATGTCTCTCACATATTTCTCTATAAAAGTATTGCTTATATTTATATTGATAAATCCCGGCATAATAGCTTCAATTTTTTCAAAGCTCTCACTTTCTTTTAGGATTTCAACAACCTCATTTGCTATATCAATAGGCTTTTTCTTATATTCCTTAGCTGCCGCCATTGCGCCGTTGCATTGATACTCACATAGGTCAGGTCTGTTTGAAATATTGGCCTTTCCGTACTTTTCATCATATGACAATTTTGCAAATGCACACTTAAGCTCATCTGAAATCAATTCAATAATTGTCTTCATATATCTCCAGTCTGTATATTTTATTTTTATGCACTATACTGTGCAACTCAACTACAAAAAAGACGGTCAAGATGACCGTCAAACATTGAAAATTTTAAACTCTTGATAAATACTCACCTGTTCTTGTATCAATCTTAATCTTATCACCAAGATTTACAAACAATGGAACATAAACAACTGCACCTGTCTCCACTGTTGCCGGCTTTGTAGCACCCTGTGCTGTATTTCCTGCAAATCCCGGCTCTGTATCTGTAACTTCCAACTCTACAAATAAAGGTGGCTCTACAGAGAATACATTACCGTTGAATGAACATATCTTAACCATCTCATTCTCTTTTACAAACTTAAGTGCATCTCCAACCTTGTCTGCATTAAGTGCGATCTGATCATATGTCTCAACATTCATAAAGTTGAACATATCTCCGTCTGCATATAAATACTGCATATCGGCTCTGTCTATTCTTGCCTGTGGGAATTTCTCAGTAGGTCGGAAAGTTCTTTCAACAACGCTACCTGTAATTACATTCCTAATTTTTGTACGAACGAATGCAGCTCCCTTTCCCGGCTTAACATGCTGGAATTCAAGAATCTGAAAAACCTGTCCTTCCTCAATCTCCAATGTCAAACCATTTTTAAAATCACCTGCTGAAACCATTAATATTTCCTCCTAAAAACTTTCATGCGATACTTGAACTATTTTATAACAATTTTGATGTCAAATCAAGACTTAGTTTGCTCTATTATGTACTCCATTGCAAGAGTATATCCGCTTAACCCAAGTCCTGCTATCTGTCCTGTACATACAGGCTGTGTAAGTGACTTATGTCTGAACTCTTCTCTGTCTGAAATATTTGATATATGTACCTCTACCTTAATACAATCAAGACTCTCAAGAGCATCTCTTATAGCTACACTTGTATGTGTAAATGCTGCCGGATTTATGACTATTCCTGCAGGCTTTTCAAAAAATGCCTCCTGAAGCTTATCCACTATGGCACCCTCGTGATTACTCTGAAAGCATTCCACATCCACGCCAAGCTCTTTTGCCTTTTTATCAATCATATCCAAAAGATAGCTGTAGACCTTGTTTCCATAAACTTCCTTATTTCTTATTCCGAGGAAATTCATATTCACACCGTTTATCACCAAAATTTTCATTGCATTCTCTCTCTAAGTTTCTCTGTCAACAATACTTTTACTTTTTCTATAATATCTTTTTTTACTTTAATATTATTCCATATCTCAAAGCTTGCAACACCCTGAAGAATAAGCATATCCAGACCGTTTATACAAGTCTTTCCTTTTAATTTCATCTTCTTAATAAATGAAGTCTCAAAAGGCGTATAGATAAGATCGATACCCGAGTTGCACTTTTCATAAAATGCCTCTTCTTCTATTATACAATCTTCAACATTCGGATGCATACCCACATTCGTGGTCTGAAATACAAAATAATTATCCTTATCCAAAAGATTTATATTTGACTTCAAATCATCCAAAGAAATAACGGAAATATCTTTAATACCGACCTCCGCCTTCAGTTCCTTTGCCTTTGAAATATTTCTGTTTACAAGAGTAATTGACTTTACACCCTCTTCTATTGCCAGATAAAGTACAGCCTTTGCGGCACCTCCCGCACCCAAAATAATTATGTCCTTACCCTTTATGCTAAGACTATTATTATAAAGGCTCATTCCAAGCCCGATAATATCCGTATTGTATCCCTTATAACCGTTTTCAGTCTTTATAAGAGTATTTATTGCACCTATTTTTTTAGCCCTGTCATCAATATCGCTAACTATATCAAGCATGTCCTTTTTATATGGAATAGTTACATTAAAGCCCTTGATATCCAATGCAAAAGCGCCTTTTATGGCCTCTTTGATATTTTCAGTCACATGAAATGCCGAATAGCTCATATCTATATTCATTTCTTTAGCCAAAGTATTTTGTAAAATCGGAGAAAGGCTGTGTGAAACGGGATTTCCTATGATACCGTAAACTTTTGTATCAGCACTAATCATTCTTTTTCACCTTATCTATCTTAATTTTATAAAAGAAAAGTACAATTCTTTCAAAGAACCTTTTTAAGACTATCTGTATCTCTTCCTTAGGGCTTATGGGATCCACTAAAACAGAGTATATTCCTGCATTATTCGCCCCCCATATATCCGTAAAAATCTGATCTCCAACAAAAAAAGTCTGTTCTTTTTTTACATTCAAAGTATTTATCGCCTTTATATAGCCCTTTTTTGAAGGTTTGTCAGCCTTATATATATAAGGCGATCCGACCGCCTTTGCAAACGGTGAAACTCTTTTTTCTTTATTATTTGAAATAAGACAGGTCTTAAATCCTATTTCCCTAAGAGATTTAAAAAACTCAATATTTGACCTGTCAGCCTTTGTTCCATGAGTGGTCAAGGTATTGTCTATATCAAAAAGAACAGCTCTGAATCCCTTATTATAAAGCCCCCTATAGTCTATCTCATATATATCTTTCTTGTGTAAATCCGGAAAAAGTTTATTCATAAAAATCATTTCTTTAAAAGCTTTGAGATCTCATCTACAAAAGTATTTACATCCTTAAACTCCCTGTATACAGATGCAAATCTTACATATGCAACCTCGTCCAGTTCCTTTAATTTTTCCATCACAAGCTCACCTATCTTTCTGGTAGGTATCTCACTGACTTCCATAGAATAGATTTGGTTTTCTATATCATCCACCGTTTTTCTTATTACAACCGTGGAGACAGGTCTCTTATGACAACTTTGGATGATTCCATACTCTATCTTTGACCTGTCAAAGTTTTCTCTGCTGTCATCCTTTTTAATTACCATAAGAGGAATAGTCTCAAGTTTTTCATATGTGGTAAATCTCTTATTGCAGCTCTCACACTGTCTTCTTCTTCTTATTGAGGAATTGTCATCCGCAGGACGAGAATCAATAACCTTTGTATCCTGCGCCTGGCAAAAAGGGCATTTCATAAGTTTATTCCTTATCCATAATTATAATTCATTTATTTTTGCATCTTCATTTTCATCAAAATAGTATGGAAGATTCTGATAATCATCAATGTCATCATAATCCAATGAGTCACCATACTCTTCAATAAAATATTCAAACGGATTGCTGTTATCACGATAGCTGCTGTAGCTGTTATCATTCGAGACTATAATTCCTATAAATATTACAATTGCCGCAACAATTGAAAGTATAAAGCCCAAAATAGATAAAGCAAGTCCTATACCTGCCTTTGCATCTATTCCATGTCCGTTTCTTGTAGACAACACAAAAAGTACTATACCAACTATTCCAAGCGGAAGCCCGAAACACATGCAACATAATACACAGCTCAGTATTCCGACAATAAGACATGCTACCGAATATTGTTCTTCGTTCATTTATCCTCCTTTAAATCATTTCATCCAAACATATAGACCCGTAAGGTCTGATTTTCATCTTATAACTTGACCCTTTCCCAAGGAATTTATCCATATATGAAACATACTCATCACTGTAATTTTCAGGAACCATAGCCATAATAACTCCTGCAAATCCTCCACCGTGAACCCTGGTTGCCCCAACATTCTTTTCTTTAAGGAATCTCTCGGATAAAGCCAATGCCACTGTAATCCCCTGTTCATTCGGTGCGGCATTTGTATATACGTTTTGAAGATATTTCCATGATGAATTTCCGCTGTCTGTTATATTCTTTAAGAAAGAATCAAAATCATTGCTCTTTAATGCTTTTATTTCATTATCAACTCTCTTATTCTCATCAAAGAAATGAATACTTCTAAGTACGGCTCTGTCACCTGCAAAAGCTCTTATTTTTGAAAGATTATTATAAAATTCATCTTCATTTACCTCAGATAATGTAGACTTTCCAAAAAACTCAGCCACCTTTTTCATCTCTGCAGGTATGGAAGAATAGTCGGCTGAAAGATCCGCATGTCCTCTTCCCGTCTGTACAATTATAAGATCATGCTTTGCTCCCGCAAAATCAAAGTCCATTTCTTCTACATTCGGTGAATCTGGATTTGCAAAGTCTATACTTATAAGCCCTCCATAGGCACAACACATCTGATCAAGCAGTCCGCTTGCCTTATCCCAATAGTTGTTCTCGGCATATTTTCCGATATATGCATAGTCTGTTTTTGAAAGCTTTCCTTCATTAAATAAAGTATTTATTATCTGACAGATCAAAGTTTCAAATGCGGCTGAAGAGCTTACCCCGGCACTTGAAATTACATTGCTTGTAATATAGGCATCAAAACCGCCTATACTCGCACCCCTTTGTTCAAATCCTGCCAGTATTCCCTTTAAAAGTTCTATTGTACCTATCTTATCTGTTCCCGGCTCAATGTCCTTTATATTTACTCTGAACTTCTGTGAAAACGACTCACTTATTATATTAACAAAGTCCGAGTCGTTTTTTGCGGCAACCGCAACACAGTCAAGATTTATGCTTCCTCCAAGTACCTTACCGTTGTTATGGTCCGTATGGTTTCCTGAAATCTCTGTTCTTCCCGGAGATGAAAACAGTTTAACATCCTTTTCTCCAAATTCCTTTAAGAAACCCTTTAAAACAGCTTCATATCTCTTTAAATTATCGTCAACTCCGGATTTTCCGTAAAGCTCCTCTAATAACTTTTGACCTCTTGTCTCCAATATATCCCTTGCCTCAAGTAAATTCATATACCCCTCGCTTAATATTTTAATTAAAGCATAAATACAATTCTAATATCTATACATTCTAAAGTAAGTTTATCATAAATCCAAAAAAAGTACACAATTTATTATTGTGTACTTCAGTTTATTTTTGATCTATCCGATTGCAAGAACTATTCCGCCGTCACCTGCGTACAAAGTGGCAACTCCTGCACCGTTTACAACCTTAACATCCTTAAATTTATTGCTGTCACGGAAAAGCTTAGCTACACTCTCGCCTCTTTCTTCATTATTTATATGAGTAATACATACAATCTTTTCGGATGCATTTTCTCCCGCTTCAGATATAGCAAGTTCAACCATTTTCGACAGTGCTTTCTGCATGCCCCTTTGCTGGTCTTTCTTTACTATCACACCGTCTACGGCACCCATAATAGGCTTGATATTTAAAGCTGATGCTATAAATGCACTCACCGCCGAAAGCCTTCCGTTCTTTCTAAGTGTATCAAGAGACTCCAAAACAAAATATGTCTTCATCTCATCTCTAAGCTTAATTATTCTCTTTGAAATCTCTTCAAATCCAAGACCTTCTTTACATAATTTATCAAGCTCAAGCATAAGTCTATACTGCCCTGCAGATGCCGACCTTGAAGAAAGCACTAAAATATCCTTTTTTTCATAGTCCTCTTCGTAAAGTTTCTTTCCGATCTCGGCACTTTGATAACTTCCGCTAAGATGCTCTGAAAGAGTAACAACAAATGCCATATCAGTATCACATTCCAAAACTTCTTTAAAAGCATCCGGTGACGGACAGGCACTTTTTGGTCCTATTTTCGATTCGGCCATTCTCTTTATAAAGTCTTTTTGATCAAACTTCTCGTCGTCTATAACCTGATAATCTCCGATTTCAAGTGTAAGCGGCACAATTTTTATATTATCATCTTTTTTTAGATTCTCATCCAAATCCGTACAACTATCCCCAATTAATCTATATGTCATATTTTTCAACTCCGTTTAATGTAGTTTTTAAAACTACATCCATTATAGTAATATACTTATTATAAGTCAAGTATACTGACATACTGATTATGAAAGTATTGATACATCATAAAAACAAATGTTCAAATATTATCTACCGTTATCTTTAAATAACATAGAAAGATTCAAAGTGTCATTCTCATAAAGAACTTTCTCTGTTTTGTCATCCGTTATATATACTATCCTACCTGGTATATCTGACCCATTTACTCCTATAATATCCAATACTTCTATAAAATACTCTCCATCAACAGTTTTTCTACTCATATAATCAATTAATGCACTTAAATCATTACACTCATGAAACTCTCCCAATCCCTCTCCCTCTGATATTGTCTTTTCAACTATACATCCATCTTTCATATCGCTTCTTGAGATTCTGATATTTTTCATATTATTATTAAAGTTGTCTATACATTTCAAAACTTTATCAGATTCTATTATTCGGTATTCATACATATGATTATTTTGCTTTGTGATATAAGCTCGTATATCATCACTCACTCTTCTTATTAAATTTTCTTCTCCACCTTTTAATATACCTTTATTACCATAATTGTCACTATACTCTAAGTCTGCATCTAAAGCATCAGCCAAAGTTATTATCGGTATGATTTGATTATAATATATCAGTGCATTTTCCTTTCTTTTACTATTTATATGTTCTATATAAAAAATTATAAATATAAATACTAAAAATATTGATATCAATAATATAGCCACATTTATTTTTTTATACATATAGCTCTCCATTCTTGACAATATTATCTCCTATGTTTTTTCAAATTCATCGTATAGTCAAAACTTCAGGTTTATCATCTGAATTGTCTTCCATGCGAACCACTTTAATCTTAACCTTATTGTTATCCTCTATAAACAAAGTAAAGTCTTTACCATATTCTATATACTCCATAATATCTTCCTGCTCACCTTTCTTTACCCATATTATATTCATATCTTTAGCCCAGCCGACCTTATCAAGGCTCTTTACTTGCACATGCAAAGGCTCCTCATACATAGTAAGTTTGTAGGAAATATCTCGCTCAAGTTCATTATTTCCCTTTTCTATAATACATACTTCACCTTTCAGATCTGTTGCAATTTCATTTAATCTTTTTATTCTATTTATGTATTTTGGAGCATATGTCATAGTAAATCCCTGTATTATTTTATCACCACCAACATCAACGCTTATCCCGGCTTCTAAATATAAAGGATCGCAGAAACCGTATATCCCGTGTGAACCATATCCATAAGCATAATCTCCCCTCTTACGATTCCCAAAAAGTTCAAAATCAACATCAGAAATACCTTCTCCGAATCCTGTCTTTATACTTACGACATACCATTTAGGTTTATCC
>NZ_AZXX01000067.1:0-34392 GCF_000512995.1 Lachnoanaerobaculum sp. MSX33
ATAAATATTCAAGAATTTTTAACCGGTCATAATTTTTGACCGGTTAATTTTTTTGTTATGGCAAGGATTTGTTCTCGCAAGAGAACAAATAAACCAACTAGTTTTTGGGGATACAACTTTGACTTATAAGTATTCTTCACAGACGGTAATTTACTACCGGTATAGAAGAATAGCGGTACCGGTTACAACAGCACCTGCAAAGACAAATAAAATAATAATCCCTGGTGGAAAAAGTATAGAATATAATATTAATATAAATAAACCAAGTGAAAACTCTGTTATTTTGATTGACACACCAAAACCTATACCTAAGCCAAGGGACATTCTCATAGCAATGTCAACAAGCACAAGGTTGGGATTAAAGGTACCGAAGGCAGCTGATGAAAGAGACGTAAGAGGATATATGTTTATCCTTATGAGTTCGATTGCAGCGGCAATGTTACTTTCATTAAAGAAAAAAGAAGAAAGATAACTTTCACCCTCCGGCTTTTATCCGGGAGATTTTTTTAGATTAAAAGACAACTGTTGAAAAGATATTGTAAGAATTTGACTATAGTAATTATTACTAGATTACTATAAAATGTAAAAGGATAATGATGTTAAATTTTTGTCTGTTTTGTATATGACAAATAAAAGCATTTTTAATATATATAATTTTATTACCGGGGAAATATGAGAAAAAATCACTGCATTATTTTTTATTACTGATTTTTTCATTATTCTTACCAGTGCTTTCTCTGTCGGGGGAAGTATATGCTACGGGTGCCGGCGGTAGTGTTATAACTACAGATGTAAGGTACGGTTTATCCGGGCAGACGTCATCTTTAGTAGCACAAAAGGACTCATACTATGTTACAAATACGATTTCAGGAGCAGTATCTACACTGTACAATCCGTTTTCGTATGTGTATTTTGACAAGAGTATATTTGCACCTCCTGTTGTCAGTGATGTTACCTTGGCATCAGGTGCAAGCAGTGTAAATATTATAAATACAGATCCGAACTATTATATTGTAAAGATAAATTATTCCAGACTGGATACAGGATATTCGGCAATACCGATAAAGGCTACGCTGAAAAATTCGGCAGTGCAAAACGGTGAGACATTCCATATTCCGGTAAAACTTTTTGAAGCAGGAAAAAATCCTGCGACAGATGCACCTCTTGCAAGTTCAAACGATCAGTTTGTTGCAAAGGCATATCCGGTCGGAATTATGTCTGCCAATACATCTACAGTTGCAAGTAACAACAGAAAAAGCGAATATATATCGGATGATGCAACCAATGCCACTAATGACAGACTGTCTACAGACTTTGTATCAAGTTTGTTCGGATACGGTTACAGCGGTCCTGCAAATACAGCCAACGGCGGTGTATCACAAGTACCGTCAGGAACCGGTGCAGGTATGGATAAGAGAAAGGTAGAGTTTAAGATTACTCTTCCGGCCACCGCAGTATGGGATCCTTCACTTCCGAACAACTCGGACTGGACATATAACAGTGCAGACAGAACTATCACACAGGTAGTGGACAGAGGCTTGGGAACAGTATTACAGCCGCCTTTTTCACTTAAGTGGGACGGAAATCAACCTGTTACTTTAGCTCCTACATGGACGAAGATAACTATGCAACAGGTCACTACATTGGTAAATGATGACGGAACTTTGGATAATTCCACAAGAAGAAGCGGTGATTTATACTACCATGTTTCATATGTAAGAAGAATCCGTATAAAAAAGACATTACTTGGCGAAGGTGGTTATCTGGTACCGAGGGATGCGGACTATAAGTATAACTATTTGGTAAGTGTCGATCAGTTCGGTGGTACAAGACCGCAGACTGCAAGCAGTGTTACATTCAGAATGATAGAGGATGAACCGTAGGCAAGAAGCCTTCTCACAGGATATGAACTTAGAGTCAGACCTGAAAGATTTACTGCGACAGAACTTGCAAAGCTTTTACACAATAAGCTTATCGGCTCCGACAACGGAACTACATGGACCACTATCGCTACAAATATTACACCTGTTCAGGTGAGTAATGCCACAGATTACAGAGCAAACTCTGTATCTACCACATTGGCTACACCGCCAGAGTACAGGTATTTCAGACTTGTCTTTGATGATGATATAACCATCTCACAGTTTGAAGAGGATGCAGTAGGTTTTATAGTTCAGACACAGCTTACACCTGCTACACATACGGCTTTTATCAACGATTTGAATGCTCGTGCCAATGATGTATATTGGAAGCTTGTCAGAAACTTCGGTAGAGTAAGAAATGCAGCCGGTAATGAGCTGGGATATTCACTGGCTGATGCATATTTAAGAAATCCGTATGCAAGCATGCATCTTCAAAATATCGGAATGAGTATAAACGGTACCTCCGCTACAAGTACGGTAAGTGTTGGAGGAACTATAAAGATAACACCACGTATTTGGTATAACAGTATACTTTGGGACCCAAGAGCTGCCATAAATCCCAAGATGGTGGTTGTAGTCGATTCGGACCTTGCTTTTGACAGTGTGCAACCGCAGATGAATGCCAATTTATTTACTTTAAATCCAACTCCTACAGTTATACAAAATTATAAAGGTAATGTGGGAAAGACAGCGTACGAGTTTGAACTTACAGGATTGACATTCCCGGGTTCTACATTTGCGGGTTACGGAAACTATACACAGAACAAAATCGACCATTTGAATATTTCATTTAAGCCGACAGCCGGTATGGATGGAGGTTCACATGATATAAAGGTAATACTCAGCTGGGATAATAATACCACAGACGCATCAAGTGCGGCTCCGGGAATTATATATTCTTCAGATACTGCAGACTACCTTGACACATATGATGCCAATAACAACGGCAATACAAATGACAGACTTTCCACATTGACATATAACTACACCTTTGTACCGCCACAGGCAATGGTACTCGGAAAGAAAGTAAAACTTTCCACAGATAGTGTATACCAAACAAGCATAAAGGCCGATAAGGGAGATATCTTAGATTATCAGGTTAGAGTATGGAACAACCAATGACCCGGTGGAAAATCTTCATGTAATGGATGTTTTCCCATATGCAAATGATAAATTTATAGTAAAAGACGGCAGCGGAAACTATCTTGACAGGGATTCAAAAATATATCCGAAGGCTATATCGGGAGTAACCGCCAATAACTCTAAGTTTGATATTTACTACTCTACAGACGCTCCAAGTGCAACGATAGAAGGAAATATAGGAGCGACATGGTTACCTGCCGCAAGTATTACGGACTGGTCAGCAGTCACCATGTTTAAGGCCGATTTAAAGTCGGGACAGAGTATAACGGCAGGAGAAGAGGTACTCTTTAATTATAAGGTGGAGATGCCGGATACAAAGGATAATCTCGCCGCAGATACTGCAAATAACTCAGTAGCTTCATGGAGAGGAAATAATGTTGACGGTGCAAATGAGTTTACCGACTCAAAGGTAGGTACTCATAAGTACAATATCGCAACTCATGCCTTCTATGATTTAAATAATAACGGAGTCTATGACAGCACTGATTTAAATATTGCAAACAGACCATATATACTTGTAAAGCTTGATGCAACGGGAAATGAGACAGTGGTTGAATCGGGAACAACGGATTCAAACGGAAATATTTCCTTTACAAATAAGCTAAGCAATGCAGGAAATTATAAGCTCTATGTGGAGAACTTGACCGGTGACAGCTTTGCTTCACCAAATGTGGCAAGTACTGCCACTGTGATTGGAAATGATTTTACTTCATTTACTACAAGGGCATCCGTAATCAAGGCGGGTCAGACTCCGATACCTAATACACCATGGTCAACTGTGGATATAAGCTTAACAAGAGATAATCCAAGTGCCATCAAAAATCTTGGACTTAAGACTGATTTTTATAATCTTACTGTAAAGCATATAAAGGATGAGGACGGAAGCAATCTTGTTGCCGATGTGGTTACAAGAGAGCCGAGAGATATCGCATATACAACAGCGGCAATCACTACAGATCCGAATTTTGAAGTGGATACTGCAAATCTTCCTGCAAATGCAAACGTAAGTTATACTGCAGATACAACAGTTACATACCATTACATAAGAAGAAATGCAGGAGATGTAACCGTACATCACTACGAAACGGGAAAGACCGATGAACTTTATGCGGTTTCGGCAACAGCAACACCTGCGGCCGAAGTACTCTCAGGTGCAAGACAGATGGGTAAACCTTATCAGACTTACAGAAGAGATGTAAGTACTGCAGGAAGCTATCCGATACCTCATTACCACCTTGTAGGAACATTTACAGGTCCTGCAAGCGGAACATTTGATGCAACGGCAAAGACGGTTATTTATTTCTATGAAAGAAATGATGCACCGGATGTTACTATAAAATATGTGGATATTGATACAGGTGCAAATCTTACAAGACCTGAGAGTCTTGGAAGTAGTGTAATGATCAATACTCCCACAGTTCTATCAGGAACAAATAAAGAGGGACTTGCATGAAGCAGCAATGTACTTCTTGTAGACAATTATGATTTTGTAAGCAGTACCACTCCTATAAACGGAGTATTCGGTGACGGAACAACCTCGGTAACATATTCCTACAGAAGAAAAAATGCAGGAAATATTACAGTTCATCACTATGAAAAGGGTACTACCACAGAGCTTTATGCTCCGGTAGTCGGAGGAGCTGTGGGACCGGAAGTTATAAGCGGTACAAACAGGCTCGGACTTACATATCAGTCACAGGAGAGGTCGGCGGACATTGCAAATTATAATTTGTATCAGTCACCGAATCCTACGCTGGTCACATTTGCCTCTACACCTACAGAGCTGATTTATTACTATGAAAAAGATAGTGCTTCACCGATAATTATTCATTATTATGAAGACGGAACTACCAATGAGTTGTATTCATCTACTCCGAGAGGAACACCGGCGGCTGTGACAGTGGACGGAACCAATAAGCTTGGAACTACTTATACTACACAGAGTATGAATATTCCTCATTTCCATCTTGTAAGCTCACCGGCAAATCCGACAGTGACATTCAGAAATGCGCCTGTAGAAGTGGTTTATAAGTATAAGAGAGATGATGCCGGAGATGTTAAAGTACATATTCAACAAGTCCGAAAAACATGCCATATTATACGGTAGTAAATGCTACACCTGCAGGACATACAGGAACTTATCCTGCCACAGGACTTACAGAGGTTACATACTGCTACAAGAGAGATGATGCCGGAAATGTAACAGTACATCATTTTGAAGTCGGAACAAGCAACTCTCTTGCGGCAGATTAGAATTTATCCGGAGTAAGTAAAGCCGGACTTTCCTATACAACAAGCTCTGCAAATATAGCCAACTTTACGGTAGTAAATCCTACACCTGCAAATCATATCGGAACATTTACGGCAGGAACAAACTATATTGTTACCTATGAATACAGAAGAGATGACGCCGGAGATGTGACAGTAATGTATACCGACAGAGACGGTAATGAACTGGATGCAAGAGACATACTTTCAGGAACAAATAAACTTGGATTGCCATATACTACGGCACCTAAGACTATTGGAGGTCTTGTGCTTGTAAATTCACCGACAAATGCAACGTGAGTATTTACGATTGCTCCACAAGTTGTAAATTATGTCTATAAGAGAGATGATGCGGGGGATGTAACAATATATCACAAGTCTGTACATGACGGAAGTGATTTGGTAGCGCCTACAGTACTTAGCGGTATCGAAAAGCTTGGACTTGCCTATACAAGCAGTGCGGAAAATATCGCAAACTTCGATATAGATAAGATGCCTGCAAATGCAACCGGAGTATTCACTCATGGAGCACAGACTGTGACTTACTTGTACAGAAGAAAAGATGCAGTGGATGTGAATGTAAGATATTTGGATGTTCACGGAAACAGCATAGAAAGTGACGATACAATTTCCGGAGTAAATAAGCTTGGACTTAATTATATAACATCACCTATAAATGTTGAGTATATTTACAAGCGTCAGAGAGCGTTTTGTCAAGTACCTTTTTATGTTTATGAATGATTTATGTTTATGAATGATTTTTTGAAAATTGAGCAACAAAAAACAGCAAACCTATTTTGATTTACTGTTTCTCAAATTGTTATATTCAATTAAACAAATAGGGAGTTATTATCTCCAATTACATTCCAAGGGCTTTATATCATACTCAGATGGACCTGATAGAACAATTCGATAACCATCAAGATCAGAAAACCATACTTCCCATTGCTTTGCATACTGATTAAAGAAAGGTTTTTTATCAAATACAGTTTTGAGTTTAATTAATCTATCAAGTGCAACATCAAAATCAACAACTGAAAACCATAATAATACCCATAATCCTACTGAATCATCAGGTCTGAGTAACGCTTCATGATTAATGTCGGAATCCAAGCAATGTAATTGCAATACAAGTTTATTATCATAAATTAACTGTTCATAATGATTTCCGCCATGCCCTTTTTGAAGTCCAAGATGCTCACAATACCAATCCGAACTTTCTCTAACGCTTCTAACCGTAATCAACGTTTGATTATTCATTTTTCTCACCTCTACAAATTCTAATTTTATCTATCCCTACAAACCGAAATTATCTAACAGACTAATTTGTTATATCTGTAATGAGCATCCCATATACATAACTATCAGTCCATTCCCCTTTGTTCCAGTAATCCTTGATAAAATGAGCCTCTCTCCTCATACCAATATTACTGCACAATTTAGCAGAAGATATGTTTTGAGCATCCAAATTCGCTTGTATTCTATGAACATTATATTTTTCAAACAACTCTTTCACTACTTCTTTTACAGCTTCTTTTGCATAACCTTTTCCAAAAAAGTTCAGATTAAAAACGAATCCTATTTCAACTGTTTGTTTCATGCCGATGTACCAGATTGATATATCGCCGATTACTTTTCCATTTAGTAACACCGCTAAATTCAATTGGGAATTCTCTTCCAGTTTATTGTTATTCAATTTTTTTTGAAACTCTTCACTTTTATTTTCATATTCCCAAGCATCCTCTAATAGATACTTGCAAACATCTTTGTTT
Source organism: Lachnoanaerobaculum sp. MSX33 (assembly GCF_000512995.1). Lineage (NCBI taxonomy): Bacteria > Bacillati > Bacillota > Clostridia > Lachnospirales > Lachnospiraceae > Lachnoanaerobaculum > Lachnoanaerobaculum sp. MSX33. The sequence continues at coordinate 7,106 of NZ_AZXX01000067.1, forward strand.
GAGTAAATTTCGTATGTGTCCTCAATATCATCGGGTAAAAATGGACGAATATCCAAGCGATCCGTTTTTAAGTGCATATTGGTCTCCTTTACAAATCTAAACTTGTTTCTCTAATTGTTTATCAATATTATACCATTTTGAGGGCATTTTTCCCACTGTCGGATTTCCTTCTTGCCATTGTGTTTTTCATAGAAACAGATTGATAAGAATAAAAAAGCTTGATACAAAGTATTTGTTTTCTTTATTCTTTTCGCTGGGCTTGCACCACCTTAAATAGCTTATCTTGAAAGGTATCCTTGCTCTTTTTATCAAAATATATCTCGGTTACAAAGGTCTTTCCGTTCATCTTTTTCGTTAGAACTCCGTCGGGTTTTCGGGGCATCGCTCGTTCTTCGTTGGTCTGTGTTTTTTGTTTTTCGGTCATTTAATCCTCCTTTTACTTGCACAAAAAAAGATTTCCCATGCTTAGGAAACCTCTTTTCTTATTAGTTGATATTTCGTTTTAGGTTGTTGCTTGTAGTTTCTTTTTTGCTCGGTATTCTTTGTAATATTGCCTACGATATGCTCGTGCTTTTTCTTTCTTAGCTTCTTCGATTTCTTCTCTCATCTGTATCATTTCCTGTTCTGTCGGCTCGATTTGTTTTGTGAGTTCGTTTTCAAATTTTCCGATATAGTCGAAATAGACTTCGATACGCTGAACGGCATATTTTGCTCTTTTGACATCTCGCTCATGCACTACGATTTTATTGATAAATTCATTGATGGCGGTAGGGGTAAGTTCTTCAAAGTCTGAATAGCTTTCTGCAAGTCTTATAAAGTTCCTGGCTCTTTGATTGGAATTTTCAAATTCGGATAAGCGTTCTTCTATTTGCTCCTGTTCCAATTTTAAGCTGTAATATTCTTCTGCATATTTTCCCGATAACTGTTCATAGCGTTTCGGTTCGATATTTCCCAGTGCGTTATCTTCATATAGTTTATTCATCACTCTTTCTATCTGTTCCAGTCTATCTGTGATTTGTGGGATACGCTTTTTCTGTTTCCCTACTTCTTCGGTCTGTTCTTTGGCAAGACTGTTTTTTACCAATGCTTCAAACTCTGATTTGTTTGTGAGTGAAAACTTGCCTATCTTTCGTAAAACTTCTTTGAGCGTTTCCATGACATCATCGACATCAATGCGGTGGGGAGAGTGGCATTTCGGGTGCTTGGCTTTGCCTTTGGCATATTCGCTACAATAGGTTACATGCTGTACTTTATTATTCTTGTGTATGGTGCGAATGTGCATTTTCGTACCGCAATCTTTACAGTACATCAATCCCGATAATGGGTGGATTTCTCCATCTCCGTTTGGTCTTTTAACGCGTGCGTTTTTCAATATCCGCTGTACATTTTCATAGGTGGCTCGGTCGATGATTGGCTCATGCACATCGGAGGTGATTTGCCACTTATCTTTATCGACATAGTGGTTTCGCTTATCTTTGTAATGCTTTTCGGTCTTGAAGTTGACTATATCGCCACAATACTCCTGCCTTTGCAGTATGCGTGTTAGGGTTGCTTTGTTCCAGTTATAGCGGTTTTCTTCATTGAGTGTTCTGCTTTTTGCGGTTCCTCTGTCTTGCTGTTTCATATAAAAGGTTGGGGTTAGTATTTCTTTGTCTTTGAGATAGGTTGCTATCTGATTACGGTTTTTTCCCTCCATAAATAGCGTAAAAATGAGTTTTACAACTTCGGCAGCTTCTTTATCGACGATCCAATAATCTTTGTTGTTAGGGTCTTTTATATAGCCGTAGGGGGCTTCTGTTGCTACGGGCTTTCCGCTTGCTCCTTTTGTCTTAATGCCTGTTTTGACTTTCTTGCTGATATCTCTTGCGTACCACTCCGACATAATATTGATAAAGGGAGCAAATTCCAATGTATTTTGGTCTTTGCTGTCGATTCCGTTGTTGATGGCAATAAAGCGTACATTGTTTCTACGGAATATCTCCATAGCGTTTCCTACTTGAAGATAATCTCGTCCCCACCTTGTCATATCTTTCATAATGACAATGCCGATTTTACCGTTTTCCACATCGCTTATCATCTGTGTGTAAGCACTACGGTCAAAGAAGCGACCGCTTTCATCATCGTCGATATAGTGGCGAATGTTCATCAGCTTATGCTGTTTTGCATACTGTTCTAAGAATGCCTTTTGATTAACGATACTGTTGCTTTCCCCACCGTCCCTATCCTCATCACCAACTGAAAGGCAAGAGTATAGCGCAGTGATTTTGGTTGCATATTCTATCATGGCGTTATCCTCCTTTTTTGTGTCTATATATCACTCCTGTTCAGTTAATATTATGCAACCCAGGATGCAGGAAATGTTATTATTGAATATCTGGATGAGAACAGAAATGTTCCGCTTGTTGAGACTACTGTTTTAAACGGTAGTGAGCAAATCGGAGTACCTTATACTTAAGAGCTTAAGTCATTTGACTACTATGACTTGATTTCAATGCCTGCAAATGCGAACGGAGTATTTAATCCGGGAACACAAAGAGTAACATATATCTTTCGCAGACAGGATTCAGGAGATGTAATTGCCCATTATATCAATCCGGCAGGAGTTGCACTGGATGTAGATGATGTTTTTGACGGCAGCAGAAAACTTGGTCTTGCCTATAGTACAAGTGCAAAAGCTATTGCAGGATATCATTTGGAGAGAGTTGAAGGCGCTGAGAGCGGATTGTTCTCAACTACACAAATAGAAATCAACTATATATATGTTAAAAATCCAAGTGTTATAATCTATCCGGATCCGCTACATACGGCTACACCAAGCCAGATAAATCGTCCGGGGGACAGAAACAATGATATTATCATAAGACCTATAGCTACACCTTCAATAGCCACATCTTCAAACGGAAGAAGAGGCGGCTCGGGCACAAGCTCATCTATAAGACCTACACAGACAGTTGTAGAGAAAAAAGAAGAAATAAAGGCTGATGTTATAAATGTCGAGCCTGTAAAACCTGAAATTATCATAGAGGATCCGAAGAAGTTTACTGCGGAGACTGTATCAGACAGACGCCCACTCCCGGTACCTAAGACCTCGGATAATACAGACCTTTTCAAATATATGATATTACTGATATCTTCCTACGGAGCAATGTTGGTGGTATTTAAGAAGAGATAGTGACTTGACAAGAAGAAAGCCTCGGGAATCGCAACTTCCCGAGGCTTTCGCTATGTGTACATATGGTACAAATATCTCTTTTTTACAATTAAAGTATAACTACTTAGTGTTGTATAGTCAAGAGATGGTTTAATATTTAATTTTTTTTAAAATGACTATTTTATAAAAAAGTGTTAAACTAGCCATATGAATATTTTATTTACAGATTTGGACAATACTTTGATTTATTCAAAGAAAACGAATATAGAAGAAAAGATACCTGTGGAGATTTATAACGGAGAGGTGAACAGTTTTATGTCAAAATACTCATATGAGCTTTTACATAAGTTAAATGAGCTGCTCCTTATAGTGCCTGCTACCACAAGAACCTATATTCAATACAGTAGAATAGATCTTGGTATTACACCAAAATATGTACTATGTGCAAATGGGGGAATACTTTTAAAAGACGGTATAAAGTCGGATGAATGGTATAAAGAAAGCCTTGATATAGTAAAGCCTTCATCAGATGAGAGAGAAAAAGCATATGTATTTTTGCAAAAAGATAAAAGAAGAAAGTTTGAATGCAGAAATATTGACGACTTATTTATCTTTACAAAATGTGATGAGTCGGAAGCAGTTGTAAGAGATCTTAAGAGCATATTGGACTTGGAAAAGGTAGAGGTTTTATACAATAAAGATAAGTTGTATGTAATGCCGAAGAATTTAAACAAGGCGGATACGATTAAGCGTTTTATAAGAGAATATGCTGCAGAGGAAGTACAGATATTTGCTGCCGGAGATACGGAGTTTGATACCGGAATGATAGAGCTTGCAGACATAGGATTTGCACATAAGGATTTGAATATAAGTAAAAATATTTTCAAGGATTATGAAGGACTTTTTTCGGATTTTTATTTGGAAAGGGTTTTAGAATATATTAAGGAGTAGGAAATGCCGGGATTTACAACTCACTATATTTTAGGGTTAAAGGCATATGGTGCCTTAGAAAACTCGGGTTTAAAATATATTATATCTAAATACAGATGGTTGTATCAGCTGGGACTTCAAGGACCGGATATGTTTTTTTACAATATCCCGATACTGAGGCACAGGGATTACAGAAATGTCGGTTCATATATGCATGAGAGTCATGTAAACGATTTTTTTGCAAATGCACTTTGTGAAATACAGTCCATGGAATCAAAACAAAAGCAGCAGCAGGCGATAAGCTATATTGCAGGTTTTTTATGCCACTATGTGGGAGATTATATCTGTCATCCATATATTTACGCAAGAATAGGGCATGAAAACGGAAAAAACAGCGCCTATGTATACGGACTTCATGCGGCACTTGAAAATGATATAGATACCATACTTTTAAAAAAGTATAAGAAAAAGAAAACCTCGGAATTTAATCAGGCTGCCACTCTGGCACTCAACGGTTTTGAGATACAATTTGTTTCAGATTTTCTGGCAAGAGTTATAAATAAAACCTATTATCCGATCACATATAAGAATAATTTCAGAGTAACACCTGCCATGGTACACAGATCGGTACTGGCAATGAGATTTGGAGTGAGGACTCTCGCCGATCCTACGGGCAGAAAGAAAAACAGAATAAATGCTATAGAATCCTTATTTTTAAAAAATCCTATAGTTTCACAGAAGATACTCTCAGATGAAGTACCGGATGCAAAAGGAGCCCTAAATCTTGAACATGAACTTTGGATAAATCCATGGAATAAGAGTGTTCATTCAAATGAAAGCTTTCCGGAGCTCTTTGATAAATGCATTGACAGATGTGAGGAAATATTTAAGATACTGAATACGGAAATAGTGCCGGACAGAATGGAAGAGACCGATTTTCACAGACTGCTTGAGAATATAGGAAATTACTCCTATCATTCAGGGCTTGATGTAGGGTGAAAGATATCAAATGATTAGTATTTAAAAATTTAAATATTATTACTTTAAAGAAAGTGAGGTGAATAAGAGTATGTATTCGATGAATGTGACAAAACCTATGGGTGCAGACCAACTTGAAAATCTGAACCGAAAAAAAGGTGTTGTACTAAACAGTGAAAATGTAGATATTTTGAATACTTCCTATTATAAAAAAACGGGAAACACTGCAAGTACACAAAATCCTGTTACTGCAGGCAGTACTACAGTAAGTCAAAACACCGGACAGGCTCAAAGTACAGGACAAAATGCCGATGTAAGGCAAATAACATTGCCGACGTTAAGCAAGAGAGTTTCAAAGGGACAAAAAGTCCCACTTGCCTTTTCTTCAAATAAGATAAAGGTGAATTTTGGGTGGAATGTGAATAATTCAGCTTGTGATGTTGATGTCTCCGCATTTTTGCTTGCCGGAAACGGAAAAGTGGTGGGGGATGATTTCTTTGTATTCTACGGACAGGAGAGCAGCCCTGAAAGGAGTGTGCTTTTTAAAAATGTTGAAGAGGCAAATGTATTGCAGGTATTTGATATAGATACTTCTATATTAAATCCGGCTGTACAAAAGATAGTCTTTGTAATGACTATAAATGATGCAATTGAAAAAGCACTTAATTTCGGTATGTTAAAAGACGCATACATACAGATAGTGGATCCGGTGACAAACGCCGAGGTAGCTTCTTTCCTTGTAGAGGAATATTACAACAATATAAATTCCATGATGATGGGAGAAGTATATCTACACAACGGTGCATGGAAATTTAATGCAATAGGAAACGGAGTAAATAAAGACTTGGCGGGACTTTGCGAATTTTACGGAGTACAAGTCGAATAAGGAGGGGAATATGCTGACATTTGAAGTTATTAACGAGTTGACACTTAAGGTTACCTGTGAAGGAAATGATACATTGATAGCAAAAGCAGGTGCATTTATAGCAGGAGAAAATCCGGGCGGAAAGAACTATACTTTTGAAAAGATGTTGCTTGGACCGGGAGGAAGTATCGGACAGGCATTACTGGGACAGCTTGTAAGAAGAGTTGCAGGTGAAAATATACCGCTTATGAAGGTACATTTAAACGGAGCTTCCACAACATACTATGCAAACTACGGACAGCATGTAGTAGTGTATAAGCTGGCACCGGGCGAGACGGTTTCGGTAGAGTCTGAGAATATACTTGCATTTACAAACGACTGTGATTACTCTGTAAGATTTTTAGGTGTAGGTGTACTTTCACAAAAAGGTCTTGCTACAACCACATTGGTTGGTAGAGGAAATAATGCCTATGTGGCATTACTCTCAGACGGAAACCCGCTTGTGGTTTCAAATGTGAAGTCAAGAGATACACTTGCGGTAGATCCGGATGCTGTAATATGCTGGTTCAGTAGGAACGGAATGGGAGATCCACAGATAAAGGCGGATATCTCATGGAAGACCTTTATCGGTCAGGCTTCAGGAGAATCATATTCATTTGAATGGTCAGGAAATGAGCCTGTAACGGTTCTGGTTCAGCCAAGCGAGAGAGGTGGCGGAATCAGAGTGAGCGTGGATTAATAAATTTGGGTTATTTAAAGCTGAAAGCAGTCGGAAATCCCGACTGCTTTTTCATAATTATTAAAGCTTCATTACTTCTTTAAAAAAGTCCTTTGCATATCTGTACATCTTAAGAGAGTACTCTCCGAATTCTTCCCCTACATTGGCCTTATATACCGTCCATAGAGCCCAAAGGTAACCGCTGAGTGCCATGTATGAATAAAGTTTCTTATACTCATCTGTAAGAGGTTTTCTTTTAAGATAAGTTTCTAAAAGTTCATCAGCTTGAGATTTATCATAATAAGAATAGATTGCACACATTGCCACATCTATAATAGGATCCGCCATTCCGGCATATTCCCAGTCAATAAGCTTTATCTTATTATCTGCGGTAATAATAAAATTATCGGCTACACTGTCTATATGGCAGAGGCGACTTTCAGACTTCATTCCTTTAAGTAAATCGAGTAAGAGCATCATATTTTTGTGAACCTCTTCTACATCTTCAAAAGATATTCCACCGCTCTTTTCACAGAGTCCGGTATAATAATCTATTCTCTCGGCTATATCAAAGCGATGGCTGACCTTTACATCAGTTTCATGCAAAGTCCTTAAAAGTTCCATACATCTTGCCATTTCTTCCTTATTAAAGGCATCGGCATTTTTTGAACCATCATAAAACTTTGATATCTTATAACCGCTTTCCTTATCAAAATAAATTATTTTCTCCGTAATATGCAAATCTTTGACTGCCATATAGCAGTCATACTCATTTGAACGGTTTATAAGTACATCTGTGCCCTTTCCGGGAATTCTACATATATAACTCTTATCATCCACTTCAAAAAGAAAAGATTTATTTGTCATACCGGCTTTTAATGTACGAAGACCTTTTATATGACTCTCCGGGATATTAAAAACCTTTGCAATAAGTTCAAGAGCTACATTTCCGCTGTTTTCCATATATTTATTATCAAATGCTCGAAGCTCTTCCAGATTTTCAAACTCATAGACCTGATTTTCGGGCTGGGGGTTTATATGCATGGCAGGTAGTGTAGAGTTTTTCTTTTGTATTTCACTCATAAGTACATTTTCCCAATACCAGTCATCACTTCCCGGAGTAGCAAAGGCCTTTTCCAGTATCGGCATAAACTCTTTTGAAAAGTCCTTACTGAAATATACAGGTCCGTACATTACATAGGCATCGCTGCCGCCCACATTTATAGCTGTTATTTCGCGCTTTTTATTAAAATCAAGTACCCATTCATTGGTATTTCCTTCCATATATATGGAAGAATACCAGGAGTAAGGCTCATAGCTGTGATACATATTATCTCTCATCCAGTTATCTGAAGAAAGGATATAGACATTGGAATTCTCTATATATTTACATGCATAGTGCAATGTGGAAATATTGTTCTTAGTGGAGTAATCCGGATTATACACAAGTTTTACATTGTACTTATCTATAAGATATTCAAAATGCTCCTTTAAATATCCCACAACTATTACTATATCAAAGACACCGACTTCATGTAGTTGCTTGATCTGACGCTCAATCATTCTTTCGCCGAACACCTCAAGTAATCCTTTCGGTGTTTCAAATGTAAGAGGAACAAATCTTGAGCCGAAGCCTGCAGCCATGATAACGGCACGTTCCACCTTAAAAGGAGCAAGATAATCAAGTCCGGCTTCGGTAAGACTTATACTGCTTCCTTCCTTATATAAATAGTTTAACGCCATGGCATCTTTTATAAGTGAGTTGATGCTTCCAAGAGATAGGTTTAACTTATTTGCAAGCTCCCTTTGAGTAATCGTATTACATTCAAATATTTCTTTGAGTAAATATGCATATCTGTTCATATAAGCTCCCAATATAATAAAATAAACATTAAGTTCAAAAACAATAAAATTATATCTATATTGAACATATTAGCATAACAGGGGATATAAGTATACATATATATCGCGGAAAAGACAGAAATGTAATATTTTTGTAAGAAATCAGAAAAAGAAAATATATTGTAAGTAATAAAATAAAGTTATATACTAGCTTTGTCTTAAGATAAAGGACTGATAAGAGCCTTTACGGGACGCATTAGATTTTAAAAGGATTTCAAAAAGGAGATGCATTCATTATGAGAAAGCAAACAAAGATTGCTGCATTAATTTCAGCAGCAGCAGTTCTCTCAGTTGGTGGAGCTATGACAGCTTTCGCTGCTACAGGTTGGCAACAGGAGAACGGTACATGGGTATATTATAACAGAAACGAAGAGAAAGTAACAGAGACATGGCAGAAGTCAGGTGACTACTGGTTCTATCTTGACGATAAAGGCGAGATGGCTACAGATTCACTTATCGACGATAACAGCGATACATACTATGTTGACGTTAACGGTGTTATGGTTACAAATCGTTGGGTTGCAGTTGACAACGAGAACGCAGGCGAAGAGAACGAGCCAAATCAGTGGTGGTACTACTTCGGAGCTAACGGTAAGGCTTACAAGAGAAGCGATTCAGCTACAGGCGACGTTTCTTTAAAGACTATCAACGGTAAGAAGTACACATTCAATACTGACGGTAAGATGCAGTATGGTTGGGTAAAAGACGGCGAGACACAGCATGATGAAAATGCTTGGCAGGATGCTGAGTACTACTTCGGTGATGAGAACGACGGTTCTATGACAGAGGGATGGAAAGAGATCGCTATCAAGGATGATCAGGCAGCTGAACTTCAGCCTGGTGACAACTACTGGGATCAGGATCAGACAAGATGGTTCTACTTCAAGGCTTCTGGAAAGAAGGAGAAGAAGCAGACAGGTAAGACAATCAACGGAAGAAAGTATGGCTTCGATGAGTATGGCCGTATGAACGCAGGTTGGTTCACAACAGCTACAGCATCTAACACACCTGCTAAAGATGGCGGTTCACAGGGTATTGCTACATACTCTAACTCATTCTTATACTACTCAACACCTGAAGACGGTGCTAGATCTACAAAGGGTTGGTTCAAGGTAACTCCTGGTTACTACCTCCAGAGAGATAAGTATGAGGATGGATCAGATTACTGGTACTACTCAGACGGTAACGGAAAGCTTGCAGTTAACGAAATCAAGACAGTAAACGGTAAGAAGTATGCATTCGACAACTACGGTAGAATGATTAGCGGATTCGTTGTACTTCAGATGGAAGGTAACACTTTAGGTTCAGGTTACAGCTCAAAGAAGATCGTTCAGAAGGTAGATTCTGACGGTACATATGATACAAGTGACAACTACAACAAGTTTGTAAAGGCTAACGACAGCTTATTCACATCCGGAGAGCTTAAGGCTTACTTCTTCGGCGGAAGCGATGACGGTTCTATGAAGACAGGAAAGCAGACTGTAGAGCTTGATAGCGAAAAGTACACATTCGAGTTCGCTAAGAACGGTTCTAACAAGGGTGCCGGTATCAACGGTATGGAAGATCACAAGTTCTATGTTGGTGGAAAGCTTACAACAGCTGATGCTGACAACAAGATCGAGATCGTTGTCCTTAACAGCAGCAACAAGTTAGTCGCTAAGTTATCTGTAGAGGAGGCTCTTTTAGCTTACGGTAACGGTGGAGTTCAGCACTTCAAGTCAAACGGAGACTTAGATTATACAGAGTATAAGTTCACAGGTCTTCCAACAGGAACTAAGGCTTATGTTGTTAACACAACAGGTGCTATGATTAAGAGCGGAACAAAGAAGGACGGAGATGATTACAAGGTTAAGACATCTAACTACACAGTAGATTATGTACGTCTTGAGGAATAATCTCAGTTAATTAAAATAGATTTTATATAGGCTTGAGGTGGAGCGAAGCGAAGCCTCATGGCATCTGATAAATCTAATGCGAGAGGAATACTTCCCTGTGGGGGTATTCCTCTTTTTGTTACTTGTAAATTGTATTAAATAAAAAACAGGAATTATTCTCATTATTGTGCTTGACTTTTTAGAAGTTTTAGTTCATAATAAAAGCACATTGAGGTTGTGTAAAATTAAATCTAACAAGCGTTAGATTTGACGCTAGCAATAGCAGGCTCATGCATAACCGGATATTGGAGGACAAGATGTTAAAAGATTTTAAAGAGTTTGCATTTAAAGGTAATGTTTTGGATATGGCGATAGGTGTTATCATAGGCGGGGCCTTCGGTAAGATTGTCACATCTTTGGTAAATGATTTGATTATGCCTATCATATCTATATTGACAGGAGGTTTAAACTTTACAGATCTTAAGTATGTTATTACTCCTGCACATGGCGACATAGCTGAGAATGCTATTGCTTACGGATCTTTCATCCAAAATGTAGTTGATTTCCTTATCATTGCATTCTGTATCTTCATGTTTGTAAGACTTATAGAGAAGTTTAAGAAGAAAGAAGAGGCTAAGGTAGAGGAAGCACCTGCAAAGGCTGATGATGTTGTTCTTCTGGAGGAAATTAGAGATTTATTAAAAGCAAAGAACTAAGGAGGAAATATGAGTTTTTATCGTTGTGCACACTGTGGAAATATTGTCTCAGTAGTAGTTGATTGTGGTGGTACACTTGGATGTTGTGGAGAGCCGATGCAGCTCTTAAAGGCTAACACAACAGATGCAGCTAAAGAGAAGCATGTACCTGTAGTAACTGTTGAGGGTAATAAGGTTGTTGTTAATGTAGGTAGCGTAGATCATCCTATGACACCTGAGCATCTTATCAACTTCATCATGATCGAAACAAACCTTGGAAAGCAGTACAAGGGACTTACAGCTGAGGATAAGCCACATGCTGAGTTCGTATTACAGGATGGTGAGAAGCTGATAGCAGCTTATGAGTATTGTAATTTACATGGTTTATGGAAAGCAGAGGTATAATTTATGAAGTATGTATGTGATGTTTGCGGATGGGAATATGATGAGGCTCTTGGAGATCCTGATAACGGAATAGCTCCTGGAACAAAATGGGAAGATCTTCCGGATGATTTTGTTTGCCCACTCTGTGGCGTAGGCAAGGATGAGTTTTCTCAGGAATAATTTTAAATAAAAATTTTCAAAGGGTCCTTAGGGGCCCTTTTTATATATAATCGGGCAGGTTTTCCTGCTCGATTGTTTGACTTGGAAGTATATACTATAGTATATTAGAATTATTATGGATGAATTAAAAAGAGATTACAGTGATATGATAGATATGGAACTTCCAAGTTTGAAGGTTCCGCTATCGAGAAAAGAGAGCGCTTCACAGTATCTGGCTTTTGAAGCCGTACTCAGCGGTAAAAAGCTTTTGGATATGGGTGAAGAGATTTGGCTTAGGGAGTATGCTCCTGAGGACTACAAACAGGAAGTATACAAAACCGAGCAGAAACAGGAAGAAGAATGATTTGTGATTATTGTATAAATTATATATATGATGAAGATGTGGAAGGATATATCTGTGACGTGGATATGGACGAGGATGATTATGCGAGAATGAGAAGCAGTGATTATTCCACCTGCCCGTATTATAGAAGTAATGATGACTATTTGATAGTAAGGAAACAGATGTAATGGAAATTGAGATAGGTAAACTGCCGGAGTTACAGAATAAAAAGATAATAGACATAAGGCCCGAGCATGAATTCAAAAGAGGCAGTATTCCTGACGCCGTAAATATTGCGGAGGAAGATATACTTGAGAGAATAAAAGATTTTGATAAAACAGATATTATCTGTCTGGTATGTGCCACAGGTAATAAGACCGAGTACCTTGCAGAAGAGCTTGAAAGTCAGGGATATGAGAATATATATAATCTGGTAGGCGGATATGAGGCCTATATGAAGCTTAAATTAAATGAGTTTCTAAAAGAGGAAAGTAAAAAGGGTGAGGAGAATAGAAGAAGCAGGGATATTGAGAGAAGTCTTATAAAGAAGTTTAGAAAGAGTATTTGGAGAAAATTTACCGCAGCCATAAATGAATATGAACTGATAAAGGACGGTGATAAGATTGCCGTATGCATATCCGGAGGAAAGGACTCTATGTTGATGGCTAAGCTCTTTCAGGAGCTTTTAAGGCATGGAAAGAGGAATTTTGAGTTGGTATTCCTTGTGATGAATCCGGGATATGATGATATAAATTATCAGACTATAGTGGACAATGCTAAGATTTTGGATGTGCCTATAGTAGTATTTGAGTCATCCATATATGATATTGTGGCAGAGGATGAGAAATCACCATGTTATCTCTGTGCAAGGATGAGAAGAGGACATTTATATGCCAAGGCAAAGGAGCTGGGATGTAATAAGATTTCTCTTGGACATCATTTTGATGATGTGATAGAAACTATTGTTATGGGAATGTTGTACGGTGCTCAGATACAGACAATGATGCCGAAACTTCACTCTACAAATTTTGAAGGTATGGAGCTTATCAGACCGCTTTATCTTGTGAGGGAAGAAGATATAATACATTGGGCAAAGTACAATGAGCTTAATTTTATAAGATGTGCCTGCAGATTGACTGACAATTGCTCCATATCGGAGACCGGCGACAAGGGATCTATGAGGGCTGAAGTAAAGAAACTTATAAGGGAGTTGGCTGCCAAAAATCCATATATTGAGAAGAATATTTTCAGAAGTGTGGAAAATGTCAGCCTTGATACAGTAATAGCCTACAAGAAAAATGGGGTAAAACATTCTTTCTTGGAGAGCTATGATTGAGAGGTTATCTTGTATGAGTGAGAAAACTTTGAATATTATGATAGCTACCGATATCCACTACCTTTCAAAGAGTATAAATGACGGTGGGGAGGCCTTTGAAAATGTAATGGAAAAGGGCGACGGTAAGGGGATGACATATATTGAAGAAATAGTGGATGCATTCTGCAATGAGGTTAAAAAAAGAAGACCGGATTTGGTACTCCTACTTGGTGATTTAACTTTTAACGGAGAGAGAGTAAGCCATTTGGAACTTTCACAAAAACTTAACAGTATAGTGAAAGCGGGTATACCGATATATTTGATACCCGGAAACCATGATATAGATTATGAAAGAAGCTTCGGATTTCGCGGAAATGAAATATATAAGGTTGACAGCGTGAGTGCAAAAGATTTCAGAGATATATATGTCGACTGCGGTTATAAAAATTATGAGTACTATGATGAGTATTCCGGAAGTTATATTTCAAAACTTAGGGATGATTTATATTTGCTAATGCTGGATACCAATTCCTGTCATTCAAATTATGTGAGTAAGGAAAGTCTTGCTTGGCTTGATAAGGCTCTTTTTGAATTATCAAAAGCGGATGCCAAAATACTTGCGGTAAGCCATCAAAATCTTCTTGAGCAAAATTATATGTTTACCGAAGGTTTTATGATTAAAAATGCGGAGGAAATAGAAGCTCTTTATGCCAAATACAATGTAAAGCTGAATCTCAGCGGTCATATGCATATTCAGCATATTGAAAAGAATCTTATAACAGAGATAGTGACATCTTCTTTGGCAGTGTCACCGAATCATTTTGCAAATATTATTTATGACGGGAAGTCTTTTAAATATTTTACAGAATGTCTGAAGGTGGAGGCTGTAAATGATTTTGAAAATTACAGCAGGCAGTTATTTAAAGGTGTTGGAAGCAGACAATTGAATAAGTTGTTTAAGACTCATACCTTTGACAATGATGAAGAAGAAGATATTGAAAAGATGGGCAGAGCCTTTCTTAGGATGAATGAATGCTATTTTGCCGGAGAGATTTTTGATGCTACGGGGTTTGAAGAAGGCATAAGACTTTGGGAAGATCAGCATGAGAGCTTCACATCTTTATATATAAAGAGTATACTGGATTCTGTGTTCAATGAGCAGAATAAATTTAAATTGGAATTATAGAGAGGAGATACAATGGAAAGATTTGTAGATAGATTTTTGCGTTATGTAAAGAAAAATACCAGATCTGATGAGAGCAAGGCCGGAATAGAGATTCCGTCTACAGCTTCACAGATGGAGTTTTTGGAGGAACTTAGTGAGGAGTTAAAAAGAATAGGCTTTGAGGAAGTTAAGATAAATAAGAAAAATGCATTCCTTACTGCTACAGTTCCTGCAAATGTGGATAATGCTCCTGTAATAGGATTTATTTCACATGTGGATACAGCAGCTTTTAATGCCGAGAATATTTCACCACAGATACATGAAAACTATGACGGAGGGGATATTGCACTTGGAAACAGCGGATTTGTGCTCTCCCCTAAGGAGTTCCCGAATTTAAAAAATTACATCGGTCAAACTCTTATCACTACTGACGGAACCACACTGCTTGGTGCGGATGATAAGGCCGGAGTTTGTGAGATAGTTTCAGCTATGGAATATCTGATTGAAAATCCGCAGATAAAACATGGTAAACTGAGAGTAGCCTTCGGATGTGATGAGGAAATAGGTGTCGGAGCCAACAATTTTGATGTGGAAGACTTTGGCTGTGATTTTGCCTATACTATGGACGGAAGTTCTGTAGGTGAATTACAGTTTGAATGTTTTAATGCCGCAGAGGCCAAGATCGATATTTTAGGTAAGAGTGTACATCCGGGTGATGCAAAGAACAAGATGATAAATGCGCTTACCATATCAAGAGATATTCAGATGGCAATGCCTCTTTTTGCAGTACCTGAAACAACAGAATGCAGAGAGGGCTTTATACATTTGATAGAGGCACATGGAGATGTGGAGAATGCAAGTCTTGTTTATATTATCAGAGATCATAACCGTGAGCTTTTTGAGGACAAGAAGAATACCGTAAGAAAGATTTGTGAAGAAATCAATTCAAGATATGATATAGACAGAGTAAAGCTTGAAATGCATGATGAGTATCGCAATATGGCCGATGTCATAAAGAATGATCCAAGGAGTGTGGACATTGCTACAAAGGCAATGGAAAATCTTGGAATAACAGTAAATAAAGATCCTATAAGAGGCGGAACAGACGGTTCCAAGATATCCTTTATGGGGCTTCCTACACCGAATATCTTTGCAGGTGGAGAGAACTTCCACGGAAGATTTGAGTTTGTAAGCGTTCAGTCAATACAAAAGGCTATAGATGTTATTGTAGAGATAGCAAAGATAGCGGCGGAGAAATAATTTGATATATCTAAAGGCTTTGTTCAGCTGAGTAATATAAAGGAATAATTTTTTATATAAGGGGGAATAAAATGGAAATAAAAAAGCCTAATATAATACTACTTTTGTCGGATGATCAAGGTGAATGGGCTATGGGGTGTTCGGGTAATAATGAAATAATAACACCAAACATAGATAGAATTGCAAGAGAGGGAATAATATTTAAAAACTTTTTTTGTGCATCACCGGTATGTTCACCTGCAAGAGCTACATTGCTAACAGGAAGAATACCCTCACAGCATGGTGTACATGACTGGCTGAGAGATGATAACAAAAAGCAGGAAGAAATCGAGTATCTGAAAGGGCAGACAGGATATACAGATATCCTGTCTAAAAACGGTTATGTCTGTGGTCTGTCGGGTAAGTGGCATCTAGGAAAGAGCTCTACACCGCAAAAAGGCTTTGATTATTGGTTTGCTCATAAGTCAGGTGGAGGTCCCTATTACAATGCACCATTTTATGAGGACGGGGAGCTTGTAAATAAAGATGGCTATGCCACGGACATAATAACCGATAAGGCTATAGACTTTATAAGAAAATATGCTAAAAAACAGCCTTTCTATCTACATGTGGGGTATACGGCGCCTCATTCACCTTGGGTTAATAATCATCCAAAGGAATACACAGATTTATATGATGACTGTGCTTTTGAGACCTGTAAAATGGACGGGGAGCATAAGGACAGTATATATTTGACCAAGGAAGTGCTTAAAAATTTAAAAGAAAACCAAAAAGGCTATTACGGAGCCACTACAGCCATGGACTACAATATAGGACGAATTTTGGACTTGTTGGATGAACTGGATATAAGAAAGGACACCTTACTTGTATTTATGAGTGATAACGGTTTCAGCTGCGGGCATCACGGATTTTGGGGCAAGGGAAATGCGACATTCCCGATAAATATGTATGAATCATCCGTAAAAGTACCTTGCATAATAAGCCATAGAGGAAAAATCCCTGAGGGCTTGGTGAGCTCAGATCTTGTTTCTGCCTATGACTTTATGCCTACACTACTTGAATATCTTGGAATTGATTATGTGTCCGAGATTGATTTGCCGGGGAGAAGCTTTGAGCCCGTTTTGAGGGGAGAGGAGCTGCCAAAGGACAGAGCGGTGGTAGTTATGGATGAGTACGGTCCGAACAGAATGATAAGAGGTGAAAGATATAAATTTATAAAACGTTATCCTTACGGACCTCATGAAATGTATGATCTGCTCAAAGATCCCGGAGAGAAAAACAATCTTATGGAAAAGGCTACCGATGAGAGCACGGAGCTTGCAAATAAGCTTGATTATGAGCTTGAAAAATGGTTTTTAAAATATGTAAATCCGGAAATAGACGGAGCGAAGGAAGCGGTATATGGCTCGGGACAGATAAATTTGGCAGGCTTATGGAGTAAGGGAGAAGTGTCTCACAGCTGTGACGATTACATAAAAGAAAAACTTAAAGAGAATGGCAAGTAGGTTTATAAAAAGAATCAAAGAATATACAGGGGAACTTAAGTTTAAGCTGTATTCCGCTTTCGGAATCATGCTTGTACTTATTGCCCTGTCTACGGCAACGGCGGTGCTTTTGGCAGTTAAGCAGGTTATAATAGTGCAGGTGGGGCAAAGCCGTATAGATGTGCTTAAACAGATATCCGAAAGATCCAATATAATAAAAAACAACCTTATAACAGTAATTAATTTGTATAAGTATAATACAGATTTGGTCCGGTATTTATCACAGACGGAGGCGGGAAATGTTCAAAAAAATGTTTCCGAGCTTGATGAAAAGAGAAAGAATTTTGATGTTGTTTTTAAAGATATAGGCTTTGAGTACGATATAGTTATTCAGGGAGAAAACGGTTTTGTCTACTCGTCCTACAAAGAAGGAAGCTATGATTTTGAGAGCTTAAAAACTCAGCTGTGGTATAAAAAAAGCTATGACGAACAGGGAGATATGAGCTTTGTAAGCTATAAGAACGGCTTTATTCGTGAAAAGGAGAAAGCAACCTATGTTTTTGGAGGTTTCTCAAAGATAAAGGATGCTTCGGGTAATGTCCTTGGAACTATATTGATAAGCGTTGATGAAAATGTTCTTGAAAGTTTGTATGCAGGCTTTGAAACACAAGGCAATGTTTATATTTTTGATAAAAAAGGAAATGTCGTATCATCGAGGGATAAAAGTATACTTGGGAAAAATATGATAGGAGCCGAAAATTTTCGCAAGCTGTACGGAAACGGAAGTTCCCATATAATAAAAAAGCTGGGGAAATACTATTTTCTGTCAAATTGCTACGACTCTCAGACGGGCTGGACGATAGTCGAGGAGATACCCTGTGAAATAATGTTTTCGGTCTTGATAAATATGACCGGATATCTGGCTGTATCAATGGTGGTTTTTTTATTTACAGCCGCCTTTATTTCATATAGACAGGCAAAGAGTATAAGCGAACCTATAGCGAGCCTTTGTCAATCAATGAAAAGAGTAAGCAGCGGTGAGTTTATCTGTGTTCAGGAAGAGAATGCCTGTAATGAGGTGCTTGCTCTGGGAAAAAGTTTTAACTCTATGTCCGGGAAAATCAAAGAGTTGCTGGAAGATATAAGAAATAACGAAAAAGAAAAACGAAAATCGGAGATGGACTTTTTAAGAGCCCAGATAAATCCCCATTTTTTGTATAACACCCTATTTTCCATTCAGTGTATGGCGGAGCTTAACAAAAATGAGCAGGCGGTGAAGATGATAAAAGCCTTTATAGCTTTACTTAGAAAAACCTTATCTACAGACAGGGATTTGATTCCTTTAAGAGAAGAACTTGAAAATACGAAAAGCTATTTAGAGCTTGAAAGAATAAGGTATTCCAATATTATGGATTATGAAATCGAAGTAAGTAAAGAGCTTGAATCCTGTCAGGTTCCGGCGCTGATTTTGCAGCCTATAGTTGAAAATGCGATTTTTCATGGCTTAGAAGCGAAGGATTCGGGAGGACTCATAGTATTAGAGGTTCTTAAGGACGGAGAAGATTTGCTTATAAATATAAGTGATGACGGTAAGGGGATGGATAGTCGTCGCCTAAAAGAGGTTAGAGCACGTATTGACCTTGATGAGGATGAAGCAAAGAAATCTATAGGCCTTGTAAATGTTTCTGGACGCATAAAAATAAACTTCGGAAAAGAATATGGCTTGACAATAGACAGCAAAGAAGATGTAGGAACTTGTGTCAGCATCAGGTTACCTATAATCAAAGGTACGAAATATGAAGATACTTATAGTTGATGATGAAAGGATGATATGCGAGTGGCTGGAATATTGCATAGTGGACAGACAGGATTTTCGTTCAGTCGGAACTGCTTATAATGGAGAGCAGGCATTAACTCTTTTTTATGAGACAAAGCCGGATATTGTTTTTACGGATATAAAGATGCCTGTAAAAAACGGAATAGAGCTTCTAAAGGAAATAAAAAAAGTTTCTCCTTCATGCCTTGTAATTATCTTATCCGCTTTCGCAGAATTTGATCTTGTAAGAGAAGCCATGCGCTATGGTGCAGATGATTACTTATTAAAAACAGAGATGAGTAAGGAGTGCTTGGAGCAGATCCTCGAAAGAGCAAAAGAAAAACTTGGTAATAGTACAAAAGAAGAAGCGGGAGACAGCGGAGGGAGAAGGTATGCCCTTATAAGGGATGTGCTTAAAAACACAGTACTTAGTGAAGGTGATATACAAAGAATGAAGGATGAGGGTATACGCTGGAGAGATGAGGGGCTTTTTGCTGTGGCCTTGTGGAAGAAGGATATAAAAGAAGGATTTACTCTTCCCGATGCGGACTTTGTACATCATCTTGTAGAATTTGAGTATAACAATCTTATATATATGATTTTGGGAAACCTTTCAAGGGGAATAAGTGAAGGGAAAAAAGAAAAGTTTACATATGAGTATGCACGAAGGCTCAGTGAAGAAAACTGCTGTATGGTTGGCATAAGTACTGCGATAGACAGACTTGTAAATGTTGCGGATACAGTTACAGAGGCGGTGTATTCTTTGGGACTTGGGTATTACAAAGAAAAAATAAAGGTTTATACACCAGAAAGACCGGCAAAGGAAATAAGGGAGCTTACAGAAAAAAATAAGATTGTCTTCAGACAGAAAATAAGACAACTTTATACACTTTCAAGAAGAGAATTTAAAGAAAGTCTGGAAATGGAAATGGAAGAGGCAGCGAAGGGAAATGTGTATACACAGGATGAATTTTCGTCATTTTGTTGTCAAGCTGCTGAGATGGCATATATGAGGTTTGCAGGAAATGATCTTAAGCTTGTACATTGTATGCTTCATGATGAGCAAAGTAAGATTAAAAATACGAACATGTTTTCAGAGGTTAAAGAAATTGTCGATAATTTTGTAAACTATATTTATGATGAGCTTGATTATGACAAAAAGAAAATTTCCAAAGGCGTGGAGCAGGCTGTAGAATATATAAAAAAGCATTATTCGGAAGCAATAAGCTTAGATGAGGTTGCAAAAAGTGTAAACTTGAATCCTGAATATCTCTCAAGGGTATTCAGGGAGGAAACCGGCAGTAATTACAGCGCATATTTAACGGATGTGCGCTTGAAGCAGGCAGCATATCTACTTTCAAATACTCTGTTGAGAGTACAAAGAATTGCTGAAGAGGTAGGCTATCCCAATGTTAGCTATTTTTCCACTATTTTTAAAAAGAAGTACGGCATCAATCCGTATGAGTTCAGAAGAAGAGAATAATATCAAAAAACAAAAGGAAAGTAAAAAAAACAATACTTTCCTTTTTTATTTGAGAAAATGAGAAAAAAAAGTAAAGAAAACAAAAAGTATAAGTAGGGTTGATAACATATAATAAAATAAAAAGGACTTGGGAGGATCTTGAAAATGAAGAAAAATAAGTTTTTGGCAATGATGTTGGCAGTGGGAATGGCAGCTTCTTTAATTGCTTGCGGTAACAGCGGAAGTTCCGAAAGTAAGGCGGAAGGTGAGACAAAAAAGATTGAGCAGAGTGAGGCTGAAAATACGGGTGATTTGCCGGTGCTCAGAGTGGCGACAATGCCTTTCATAACAAGCTTACCTACGGAATACATCATTAAGAACGGTTTGGATGTTAAGGCGGGCTTTAAGATAGAGCCTACGATGTTTGCAACCGGGGCGCCTATGAATGAGGCTTTGGCTGCTAATCTGTGGGATGTGGGAGCAATGGGAGCTGCATCCATAACAGGAGTGGCAAACTATGATATGATGATTATAGGTGAGGTTTTGGAGTCTACAGACGGTCTTGGAGTATTTGTAAAGCCCGACTCACCTATTGCACAGGCAAAGGGAGCTAATCCGTCCTTCCCTAATGTACTCGGAAGTGCGGAAACGGTAAAAGGAAAGACAATTTTACTTCCTATAGGTACAGCACAGCATTTTACAACTCTTAAGTGGCTTGAGAAGTTGGGACTGAGTATGACTGATGTAAATATAGTAAATATGGATACCGTTCAGGCTTATCAGGCACTATTGGCGAATCAGTGCGATATAGTTGCCCTTAATGTACCTACATTTTTTGATGCACAAAAAGACGGCATGGTTCAGGTAGGAAATCTTGCGGATCTTGGAACAAGATATGTGGATATGGTTGTTGCAAACCGCAAAGCCGTTGAAGGAAAGAAAGAGATTGTTGCAAAGTATATGGATTGCATCATGGAAGCTTGTGAAGCTTTGAATGCCGATAAGGAAATGGCGGCTGATTTACTGGTTGAGTACTTAAAGGAAGCGGGAACGGAAACAAGCAGAGAAAGCTGTGTAAGTGACTTGGGACGTGTGAATTTTATTACAAGAGAGGATTGGAAGGACAGAGATCTTGGAAAATTTGCAAGAGAGCTTGGCGAATTTTATGTAGGATTGGGACAGCAGGAGCCAAGTTTAATGGAAAAATTTGACAAAAATATAGACGATGAATTTATAAAGCAGAATAAATAAAAAGGAAGTTACCGATGAAAGGATTTTTTGAAAAAAATAAATACAGGCTTATTTCCCTTTGTTCTGTAGCAGGTGTTTTGCTTATATGGGAGCTTGTAACAGATGTGTTTCATCTTATTTCGCCTATGATGCTGCCTACACCCGGGAAGGTGCTCGAAACCTTTATATACAAGCTTACAGGCGGAGTAAATCCTGACGGAGGGAGCCTTTTACAGCATATTGTATCAAGTATGAAAATTTCCCTGGGTGGATATTTTGTGGGAGTTTTAATAGGAGTGCCTTTAGGTATATCTATGGCATGGAGTCGGAAGTTCGAGCTTTTTGCAAAGCCTCTGTTCGATGTCATAAGACCTATACCGGCGCTTGCATGGATACCGTTAATGATTTTATGGCTTGGTATAGGCTATGAATCCAAGGTGGGGATAATATTTTTTGCAGCTTTTATAAGTGCTACGATAAATTCCTATGCAGGAATCAAACAAACGAACAAGGTTCATCTATGGGTTGCAAAAACCTTTGGAGCAAGCAACAGACAGCTTCTGTTTAAGGTTGCAATACCGACCGCAATGCCAATGATATTTACCGGACTCAGATTGGCTCTGGGATCCTCATGGGTTGCGCTTGTAGCGGCAGAACTTCTTGCGGCTACAAAAGGACTTGGATATATGATACAGGTATCAAGAATGCTCGGTCGTCCGGATGTAATAATTGTCGGAATGATGACGATAGGTATAATAGGATACTTATTGTCGAGTATACTTGAAAAACTACAGAAAAAATTTGTGAGGAGGACGAAATAATATGAGCTTGAAAAAGTTTATAGATAAAAATATTTCCATAATAATGACAGTCCTTGCCTTTTCTTCCTTGCTTATCGTGTGGGAACTGGTTTCAAAGTTTACAAAAGCGGGTCTGTTTTTACCGCCCGCCTCCCTGATATTGGAAAAATTTATATTGAGCTTTAAAGAGCCTATAGGAAAGTATACCATGCTTACTCATATAGGGGTGAGCTTATACAGAGTGGGTGTGGCTTTCGGGCTTTCAACCGTACTCGGTATAGCCCTCGGTGTTTCGATGGGATATTCAAAGCTTGCCGAAGCTATACTTAAGCCAATATTTGAATTTATAAGACCTATACCTCCTCTTGCATGGATACCTATGTCTATATTGTGGTTCGGGCTCGGGGATAAAAGTAAGTTTTTCATTATATTTTTAGGTTGTTTTTGTTTTATAACGGTAAATACTTATGAGGGAACAAAGAATGTGGACAAGACTCTTATAGGAGCGGCAAGGATGCTGGGAGCTTCGGAAAGACAGGTGTTTTTTGATATAGTTTTACCTTCCTCCGTGCCGTATATATTTGCAGGTCTGCAAATAGCGGTAACTGCCGGTTGGTCCGCCGTGGTGGGTGCGGAAATGGTACATTCAAATGAAGGAGTAGGCTGGCTCATAGTAATGGGAATGACTTACGGAAAAACGGTGCAAATAATGGTCGGAATGCTTGCGATAGGCTTGGTGGGCTTTGTTTTGGCAACCGGAATGGCAAAGCTTGAAAGGAGATTATGCGCATGGAACAATCAGGGAATGTAAAAACCATACTTGAATGCAGGCATGTGTCAAAGGAGTTCGATGCCTATGACAAGAGCGGCAAGACCGAGGTTTTGCGGGATATAAGTTTTTCGGTTAAGGAAAATGAATTTTTGGTACTTTTCGGACCGGGACAATGCGGAAAGACTACTCTTATAAATGTACTTGCAGGGCTTGAGTCTGCAACGAGCGGAGAGGTTATAGAAAACGGCAAAAAGGTAACAAAACCGGCACCAGAAAGAGGGGTGGTTTATCAAAAAACAGCCCTGTTTCCTTGGCTTAGTGTAATGGGAAATGTAGAGTTCGGTCCAAGAGTGAGAGGGCAGGACAAAAAAATGAGGCGTGAAACGGCAAAGCATTACATAGACCTTGTAGGCTTGAGCGGTTTTGAAAAAAGCTACCCTTCGCAGCTTTCCGGAGGCATGAGACAACGTGTCGGTATTGCAAGAGCTTATTGTAATCAGCCGGAGATTATGTTGATGGATGAGCCTTTCGGACATTTGGATGCTCAGACAAGGTATATGATGGAAGAAGAGCTGCAGAGGATATGGCAGAGTGAAAAGAGAACCGTTATCTTTGTAACCAATAATATAGAAGAGGCTCTATTTCTTGCAGACAGAATAATACTTTTAACAAACTGTCCGTCCTGCATTAAAAAAGAGTATATTATTGATATGCCTCATCCAAGAAGCTATGTAGATCCGAAGTTTTTGAGTTACAGGCAGGAAATAACAGAGAATATGGATAAATCATTGTAAAGGAGACGATTTTGGAAGACAACAGAAAAGACAAGGTAAAGGTGACTCATCTTACCAAGAAGTTTGATGATTTGTTGGTGCTTGACGATATTTCCTTTACTGTAAAAGAGGGAGAATTTTTATGCATAGTCGGTCCCACGGGTTGTGGAAAAACAACATTTTTAAACAGTTTGACAAAGCTTTATAAACCCACAAGCGGAGAAATACTGATTAATGACGAGCCGGTGGACTTGCTTAGGCATAATATCGCCTATATATTTCAGGAATATTCAACCATGCCTTGGCTTACGGTTGAGGAGAATGTAGGCTTCGGCCTTGATATTAAAAATATTCCTAAAAGTGAGGCTAAGGAAAAGGTAAATGAGTATTTACAGGTAGTAGGACTGGAAAAATACAGAAATTATTATCCGGATCAGCTTTCGGCAAGTATGCTCCAAAGAGTTGTTATAGCGAGGGCTTTTGCCACCGAGCCGGAGGTTTTGCTGATGGATGAGCCTTACGGCCAGCTTGATATAGAACTTAGATTCAGGCTTGAGGATGAGCTTTTGAAGCTGTGGGAAAGAAACAAGACAACGGTAATTTTTATAACACACAACATAGAAGAGGCGGTCTACCTTGGTGAGCGTATACTGGTGTTAACAAATAAGCCTACCGGTATAAAAAAAGAGATATTCAATAATATCCAAAGACCGAGAAATATTGCAGCTAAGGATTTTGTGGATTTGAGAAATGAAGTTACGGACTTGATAAAGTGGTGGTAGAAGAAATAGTGAGACTCACTAAGTTTTTTGGTAATTTTGATTGAAAATAAGTAAGAGAGTAATACTAAATAGTTTATTTTAAATAGGAGTGTATGGCTAATTATGAGTCATACACTCCATAAAATTAAAGCTTGTTTTGTATTAAATCACAAAGTCATTTCCGGGATCCTCTACTATCAGATCGGCAATGGAAATGTTGTCAAAATAATCATTTATCATTTTTGAGAGTTTACTCCACATATCAATAGTACGGTATTCGCTTGTGCGATACATACTTTCGGTATCTTCATCATCAATCATTATATTTTCTTCTGCAATTCTAAGCACTTCACCCACAGTGATATCGCTTGGATGTCCGGTTAGTTTGTAGCCGCCGCCTTTACCGCGCAGTCCTACAACAAGCTTATGCTTTACAAGAAGTTTTATTATACTTTCCAGATACTTTTCTGAAATATCCTGTCTTTTGGCAATGTCACGCAATGGTATAAAGTCATCGGATTTATTTTCTGTCAAATCAATCATAACAAGAAGTGAATATCGCCCTTTTGTTGAAATTTTCATATGGTTCTCACCTACTCCTTAATTTATAATCCTATTATACAGGTAGGTAATAGGTAAATCAAGTGAATAATAAGACAGAAATGAAAATAGTGATGTAACAATTTATATTTATCCTATATAAAGGTCTTTGTATTCATCTTTGTTTTTTTCAAACCATTTTACCGCATATGAACATGTAGCCTTTATTTTTTTATTATTTGATTTGGCATAGTCTATTACCTCAAGCATAAGCTTGGCTGCAATGCCCTGACCACGAAGAGAGTCATCAACAAATGTATGGTCAATAACTATTGTGTTATCATCCAAATTTGGAAAAGTAACCTCAGCAATCATTTTACCGTTTTCGTCATTCATATATATTCTGTTATCAGCTATATTAAACATAGTACCTCCAATAATTTTATTATTTAAGTAAAGAGTAGCATGTGAGAGAGAAAAGTCAAGGGCTATTGAAAAACATAAATTTTTGTAGTATATTAAATGTAACAAGTGAGAAAAGATATTTAATCATAGTGTTACAAACGAAAAAGCCACGAGTTGCAGCTCGTGGCTTTTTCTATTCTTTTTTTGCAAGGTAGCTTAAACCTTAGGCCGGTTGCCTATTATTTATCTCCATCCAACCATTTGCAGATATAATGGCAGATTATACCTGCCACAATAGAGATAATCAGTGAGAAAAATATATCTATCATGTGTTACACCTCCTTTCTCTGCCGAGTATAGGAGTGGCAACATAACAAGTATAACATGGGGTAGAGAATTCTGTAAATGTTGGGCATTCAAATCATATTGACAGCAATTTATGTTTATGCTAGTATTCCATCTTCAACAGTCGGATAGTAGAAAAGTGGCCCAAAACCCTGTATTTACAAGGCTTTAGCCACTTTTTTCTTCTTTGCAAAAAATGTTGTATGGAACGTCTAGGTTGAATTTTTTTTTTATTTAAATCTTTTGGCTGGTAGTATTTCTTATCTAATCCAAGGTCCATTATAGCATTTAATGCCGTTAGAACTTGGGAATTATTATATGTCAACATATAGCACACATCCTACAAGTTATCCATAAATAATCCCATTTGTGCAATAGGATTTGGCCTATGTTCTTTGCTTACACCATATTTTCTTAAACCTTTAGTTACCTAACCGGTTACTGCATCTACATAGTCGTCATCATTTGATTCTGTTTCAAAGTAATAGTTTGAACAGTTATAAAAGCATACAGAGGTATCTCTTTTTACTATCTTAGTACTGGCATCATATAGATGAGAGATATATTCATCGTAATGATTGTACGTTATATCAAGTGTAGGAAGGATATGTTCATAACCAAAGTCAGGCTGTTCATAATAGTCGGAAAGACTTTGATGAGTACCAAGCTTAGAATCAGGGCTAAGTATTAACGAATAGGTAAGGAATCTATTTACCTGATTAGGATCAAACTGTATCTTGACATCTTTTGTGATACTTTTAAAGAATGATCCTATCTTAAGATCATGATAAATCTGTTGTAGAAAAAAATATCCGATATTTAAAAGTTTTGACTTGGATACTATATCATCTTGATATGTTATTTTCTCATTAAAGTCAAACTTAAAATTTAAATCTACCGTTTGATTATTTTTCAGCTCCTCGTTATATCTTTGGACCTCCTTTTTAGTATACTCCAGAGGATCGATGGTAGTCTTTAAAAGTTCGGAATGCTTTCCTATACGAACTACATTTTTAGTAGTGGTCTTTTTTCCATTACGGATTCCTCTTTGAATAAAATAAGTGGGATCCTGTGATTTTTTGTCATACCAAAGTTTTGTACTTTATTATATCACATAATACAACAATAAAATAAAGAAAATTTAACAGCAAGAATCCTTT